>NZ_JBQENP010000003.1:0-296276 GCF_052044755.1 Acinetobacter sp. 22512
GAAAATTATTTCGATTAATCAATCAGTAAAAATCCACACAAGTTGTTCTTCAATTTTCTTAATGATCTTCTTCCTGGTTCGTCACCAGCAAGCTAGGTCGGCTATATTACTCTTAATCTCTTAAAAGTCAACAGGTAATTTCGATATTTTTAAAACTTATCTCTCAAACCAACTTACCATCAAATTCATCACTTAAAGCAACCAACTTAATCACAAGTAACTGTTTTTCAACAAGTTTCTATCTGCATCACCGCCGATGGATGTGCATTATAGACCATCTCATCCCCTTTGCAACCTTTTTTTTAAATCAATATCATCAACTGGATACTTTTTAAGCTTTTTAGCATTTTATCTATATTATTTGATCAATTTTACATTGATAATAGGTTATCAATTTTGTATTAAAACATATCTCCACCCAACTGCACATTTAAGTATTAGCCTGGCTGGCGGTTAAGGAATTATATGAATTATTCTAATTTAATTTTACTAAGCGTATTATCTGTAGGTGTTTGTACCTCTCTATATGCTCAAGAAAATACTATAAGTGAATCTTCTGATGCTAGCTCACTAGAAGAAACAGCACCGACTCATACGCGCTCACAAATTATTAAAGATTTAAAAAATATTAAAGTTAAAGATTTAAAAATTAATGCGAATGCAGCACAACCAGATCCTGTAAAAGACCCATTACAATCATTAAATCGTCCAATTTACTCATTTAACGACATGTTGGATCGAAATTTTTTACGCCCAGTTGCTGTGCAATATAGAGAAAAGACTCCAGAAGATGTCCGTGGTTCTTATCGTCAGTTCCGTAAAAATCTTGGAGAACCTTGGAATGCTGTTAACCAGCTTATTCAAGGTCGCCCTGGTCGTGCAGCAAAAACCATAGGTCGCTTTACAATTAATACATTAACGACTCTTGGATTAGCTGACCCTGCCAGCCGTTTAGGTTTACCGACTGAAGAAGAGAATTTTGGTGTAACTCTTGGTTACTATGGTGTTCCTTCTGGCCCATTCCTGATGTTGCCTTTTTTCGGGCCAAGTACCTTACGTGATGGTTTTGGTTTAGCAGTAGACGCCCAAGCACGTCCACAGAAATATGTTATGGATGATCAAGAGGGTCTTTATTGGTCAAGTAATATGTTACAAGCGGTTGATACACGCGCTCAATATCTAGACCTAGATCAGACCTTACAAGGTGATCAATATGCCATGATTCGAGATTTATATCTGCAACGTAAAGCATTCCAAATTGCAGAGAAAAAGGGCGACTCAGCTGATGTATCTTTCATTGATGATGACTCAGAAGATACACCAGATGAGAATCAAAACCCTTAAAAGATGAAATCGAGGTATTGCCCGGATAAGAGTTGGGCAATACCTTGATTTTGATCAAACATACTCTATGATGAATAAAGTGATCATATAAAAGGACTACCATCTCTTCTATGTATTTTATTAAACCGACACGCTCTATCCCTTATTTAGAGCAAGCTTTGGATAAATTGCCAGGCTTACAAGTCATTAACATAGATGATTTAGATTTATATGATCCAACCATCATTGCAATAGCAGATGTACAAGATTTCCTGACATATAAATGGAATTTACCAACGATTGTCATTGCTTTTGAACATGAAGGTAGTGCTTTAGCTCAAGCTTGGGAAGCGGGTGCTCTTGCAGGTTGGGTATGGAATCAACTACCTAACGATTTAAATAAAGCATTATCAAGAATCGATGCTCAATATAAACGTAATCAAGATAGTCGTGATTTACCTTCAGCTGCTGAACTACAAAAAAGACTATTACCTAATCCAATTGATTTATTAAATTATCAAGTCGAAACTTTCTTTCAGCCTTCAGCTTATCTTTCTGGTGATTGGTATGACTACTGGAAATTAAACGATAAGGAAGTTTTATTTTATCTTGCCGATGTTTCAGGACATGGTGTGACCAGTAGTTTATTAACTTCTTGGATGGCAGCTTTCCATGGCCGCTCTAAAACCCCAAGACAATTAATAAAAAAATTAAATGGAATGTTGGTTCAAGAGAATATTGAAAAGCACATTACGATTGTGGTGGGTATTTTAAACCTTGAAACACATACACTTCGCTGGTCAAGTGCTGGGCACTACCCTCCTCCTATCATTTTTGAACCAAATCAAGCTCCAAAAATTTTAACAACAAGTAGTTTCCCATTAGGCTTGACTGATGAACTCGAAGTTGAAGAGCATGTTTGTACATTAAATCATCAAGCACGCTTCATTGTTTGCTCAGATGGAGCACTTGAACCTTTTGATGGTGGGTTAAATGATCAGTTCCAACAATTGGTTCATCATTTGCAAAATCAATCATTCCAAGCACCCGATCATGTGGCTGATGACATTGCCATTTTCAGTCTTTGTCGAATGAATTAATTTACAAATCAATTAATTACATAATATACGACTTAAGGACTCTTGAGTCTGCGATGGCACTATGTGATAATTTTTCTATCCTTCTCTGAAAATGGCATTTATATGTCAACAGGTCATGTTGAATATGCAAGTTTAAATGGAACGCATATTTTCAAACTTATTGGTGAAGTGCGAGCCCATTCTTGTATAAGTCTAGACAAACTTTTAAACAGAATTGAACAGCAAGAGAATGTTGTTGGTGCAATCGTTGATTTAACCCAAACAACATTTATTGATAGTACGGTGTTAGGCATCCTAGCTAAGCTAGGTTTAAAGCTTAAACAAACTCATCATATTCAAGCTGTGATGCTATCTACCAATCCAGATATCACAACCTTAGCCAACAGTATGGGGCTAGGGCAGGTTTTTGTCATTTTGAATTACTGTGGCGATCCCAACGTTTGCACATTAACGTTAACTGATGAACAGATCACTCATAATGCAATGCTAAGAACAGTTCTGGATGCACATAAGACATTGATGAAACTCAATGCAAACAATCAGAATATGTTTGAGCCACTTGTGAAGCAGTTACAGAAAGAACAAGATACGCTTGAACAGGTATCAGATAAGCAAAATGCCTGACTTTAATCATTAAGCCGGATTATTAGAATATGACCCTTATTTCTGTTGCTCAAATGAACTCTCAAGATGATATTGAAAATAATTTTCAAGTCATTGAGTCGTTGATTCAACAAAGTAAGGCGCAAAATGCTAGCCTGATTGTTTTCCCCGAAAACTTTGTATGTTTTGCAGCTGGAAAACAACGCGAAACAGCTGAGCAATTTGAGTCTATTCAACAACGGCTTGAGAAACTAGCACATCAATATCAAATCTGGATTGTGGCCGGTACCTTACCATGCCCATTTCGTCCAGATGGATCTACCATTCAAGATGGTCGAGTCCGGACGGTTAGTCTTTGTATTAGCCCTGAGCGTACAGAAGCACGTTATGACAAGATCCATTTATTTGATGTACAAGTGGGTGATGCTGTCGGTGGTTATCAAGAGTCTCGTTTCTTTGAACCTGGAACAGACGTAGTAGTCACATCTACCCCTTTTGGCAATATTGGCTTAATGGTATGTTATGACTTACGTTTTCCAGAGCTTGCTCTAACTCTGAGACAACAAGGCGCTCATATTCTTACTGCCCCTGCTGCATTTACTTATACAACTGGACAAATGCACTGGCAGCTTTTGCTACAAGCTCGGGCAATGGATAGCCAATGTTATGTTTTAGGCGCAGCACAACAGGGCTGGCATGGTGAAAAACGACAAACCTGGGGACACTCTGGGGCAACAGATAGTCGTGGTCAAATTTTAAGTATGATTGGATATGAAGGGAGTGGTTTAATCACTGTACCCTTTGATTTAACAGCACAAGAACTCGTCCGCTCTTCAATGCCTCTCATGACTCACCGTAAATTGATTCATTATTAAAAGTTTAATTATTCATGTGGAAATACTTATTTAGCATTTTTTGCTTGGGGGCAAATATTCATTGTTATGCAGAGCTTGGTACAACAAACCATTTTGTTTCGCCTACTGCACAGCTCAAATCAGATATTCTTCCAGAAACTCCTAAAAATATCCCCTTGCCCGCTTTTGGCCAAAGAATTATTGGTTGGGGTACAGGCGCAGAAGGTGCAAGACAACGTTTAGAAAATATTCAGCCAGCAGATGTTTCTGTAATTAAAAAACAAGGAACTACGCTTGAAATGATTACTGCATGGCAAGATTTTTATGAACAAGAGCAGCAACGTAATGCAAATAATCCTACTGCGAAGTATCGTGCGCGTTTAATGAAAAAGATTGCAGATTTGTGGTAAATACAGTGTTCTAAAATATTTTTATCTTATGGAATAATTGATCTAATTATTCCATTTTTTATGTGCGCTCATTTGTTTTATTCATAAACTATTCTGATGAACATTTAAGAAACTGAATAGAACGCGATATACTACAAAAGCAATACTAGTTTCTTTGAGGAAGATATGGACCAAGACTGTCAAAACTTAAAGCTTGAGAATCAATTATGTTTCCTCATTTATTCAACGAATTTAGCGCTTAATCAACTCTACAGAAAACTTCTAGCACCTTTGGGCATTACCTATCCCCAATATTTAGTGATGTTAGTGTTATGGGAGCAGGATGAAGTGACTGTTTCAGAAATTGGAGCTAAACTTTTTTTAGAATCATCTACCCTCACTCCTATCTTGAAAAAGTTAGAAGCCTCGCATTTACTTCATCGTACCCGTTCAACTCAAGATGAGAGACAAGTGATTATTACGCTAAGTGATGAAGGAAAAAAATTAAAAGATCAAGCAATCCATATTCCATCAGGCGTATTAGAAGCAAGTTCATGTGATATGACAACACTACTCGGCCTTAAAGATCAACTTACTAAACTCCGTACAAACTTAGTCAAATAAACAGCAATTTTTTTAAAAAATATACTTGTCAAAATAATTAAGTCGTGTACGATATATTTGTATTCAATTTATTTTAGGAATAAAAACGATGTCATTAGAAAAAGTTGTTTATCGTGCAAAAGCTAAAGCAACCGGTGGTCGTGATGGCCGTGCGACTTCATCAGACGGCGTATTAGATGTACAACTTGGTGTACCTAAAGAAATGGGTGGCGCTGGTGGTGCTGTAACAAATCCAGAGCAACTATTCGCAGCTGGTTATTCAGCATGCTTTTTAGGTGCTTTAAAATTTGTTGCAAACCGCGATAAATTTAACATTAGCAAAGACGCTTATGTAGAAGGTGAAGTAGGTATTGGTCCAATTCCTACAGGTTTTAGCATCGAAGCGACTTTAAATGTTTACTTAGTGGGTATGGATCGTGAAGAAGCTGAAAAGTTAGTTGCAGCAGCTCATATTGTTTGCCCATATTCAAATGCAACTCGCAATAATATTGATGTGACGTTTAATATTGTGACTGAATAAGTTTTGATATTTAAAAAATGCCCGAATCAAATCGGGCATTTTTTACATCTTAAATATTATGCTTCACTTGCCTCATTGGTTACGCGAAGTACTTCTTCGAGTGTAGTTTTACCTGTAAGTACTTTGCGCAAACCATCGTCACGAATAGAACCTGAATACTCACGAGCATGATTTTCTAATTCATATTCAGCTGCGTTACCATGAATCAGACGGCGCATAGGTTCATCAACTGGTACGATTTCATAAATCGCTGTACGTCCATTAAAACCTAAATGTGAACAATGATCGCACCCTTTAGCTTCAGGTAACTGCAACAACGGTTCATTATTAATATGCTGAAAAACCTGTTTCTCAAAAGTATCTGCTTCACGCCATGTCATACAATGTGGACATAAAGTACGAACCAAACGTTGAGCAATCACCCCAATTAAAGAACTTGATAATAAGAAGGGTTCAATCCCCATATCTTTAAGTCGAGTAACTGCACCAATAGCTGTATTGGTATGTAGTGTTGATAAAACTAAATGTCCTGTTAAAGATGCTTGAACTGCAATTTCAGCAGTTTCTAAATCACGAATCTCCCCCACCATCACCACATCTGGATCTTGACGTAACATTGCTTTTAAAGCACGAGCAAATGTCATATCCACTTTGGTATTCACTTGTGTTTGACCAATACCTTCGAGTTGATATTCGATTGGATCTTCAGCAGTTAAGATATTACGGGTATTGTCATTTAGATCAGATAAGGCTGCATATAAGGTGGTCGTTTTCCCCGAGCCAGTAGGCCCTGTGACCAAAATAATAC
Organism: Acinetobacter sp. 22512; assembly: GCF_052044755.1. Taxonomy (NCBI): domain Bacteria; kingdom Pseudomonadati; phylum Pseudomonadota; class Gammaproteobacteria; order Moraxellales; family Moraxellaceae; genus Acinetobacter; species Acinetobacter sp. 22512. Next base: position 6,222 of record NZ_JBQENP010000003.1, read on the forward strand.
CGTGGGGACGATGTACTAACTGAGTTAAACGCTCATAGTCATTAGCCATTAAACCCAAGTGAGTCATGTTGAGTCGGCCCGCTTGTTTATCAAGCAAACGCATAACGACCCTTTCACCATGTGACGATGGCAAAGTTGAAACACGCACATCCACTTCACGGCCTGCAAGACGTAAAGAAATACGACCATCTTGTGGTACACGTTTTTCAGCAATATCGAGCTTCGCCATAACTTTAATACGCGAAACCAGTAAAGGCGCCAATTCACGGCGTGGCTGTACAATCTCACGCAATTGGCCATCTACACGTAATCGTACAGATAGTTTCTTTTCAAAAGCTTCAATATGAATATCAGAAGCCCCTACTCGAATTGCTTCAGAGAGAAGTGCATTGATCAGACGAACAATAGGTGCGTCATCTTCTTGGTCCATCAAATCTTCTGTTTCAGGAACCTGATCGGCCAAACTCAATAAATCCGGATGATCTTCTAAACCAGCTGCAACTTGTTGTGATTCCCCTGTATCACCTGCGTAACTCGTACTTAAGAGCGTATTAAATTCTTGTTCAGTACATAATTGATAATGAGCTGGCTTACCCAAGATGCGTCTTGCTTCCTGTAATGCAATTTTTTCAGTGTTTTGACGTCTAATAATAAATACCTGATCACCGTCATAACGAAATAAAACACCATGACGCTTGGCAAAACTATATGGAACTTGTATTTGTTTCAATATTTGCATCACAATTTATAATGATGAGTAAGATGATTTTGAGTGTACTCTAAGCAGATTACAGCGTGAAGTCTGTTTAACAACTCGGTAGAGGAATTTTGCGTCTTGTTTGAAAATAATGAATATCAGCCTCGCCCCCAGAATTCTTTAAAATGGTGGGGTGAACAGCACTTTGAAATTAACCAGTCCAAAGCATGGCAATTCGGTTCAATGCTCTTTCGTTTAACACGTGGCATAAAAGAATGGCGCATCGAATATTATCGTCCATCTCTCCAAGATGATAATGAACAAGATTGGCACCCAATTGCCGATCCACATTTTGCCTTTCCGCATACGGTTCAAGTAGAACGTTACATGTTTCGAAAGACTAATCCAGAATTTTTACTGATGCCACGTCTGGCAGATCGTTCTGTGGTCATAAAACCTGTTGATCCTATTTACATTCCAGCAGGTCAACGTGGGACTCTATATATCAGCACACCATTATGGATTGCAGGCTTAGTTGAAAGTCAGCATGAACCTTTGTTTGAGATTCCCGTGATTCAGCCTAAAGATACGTGGTTTGGTCCTAATGCACAGCAAGGTGAAATCTGTTATGCCACTTCCGTGGATGGCCGTACTGATTTGAATCTATTAACACCACGCGCTTTCCGTGCTGTTACTCCAATCGACTTTCACAACACAAGTAATCATCAATTACGCTTTGATCGTATGAATGTGCCAGTTACCGCCCTTCCTCTTTTTTATAGTGAAAGTACAGGTCGTTTATGGACTTCACAAATTAAAGTTTATTATGAGGGTTCTGATCGTCCGGCACGTATTCGTATTGAAAATCGTACGCCACCTCTTGCTGGTGAAGTGACCTATGTTCACCCACCACGTTCACCTGGTGGAGCATTATTCAATATGTTTGATTCATTCTTTTAAGAGGTTTATATGGCTGATTCAAATATTCCAAAAGATATCGCTGATAGCCTCAAAAGCATATTTACCAATATCAATACCGAACGTATTAGTGAAATTTTAGTCGCTGTTGTACTGTGTTTCATTGGCTTTGTTCTTGCCCGTATTATTTCCAATACGTTTATTAGAACCATTGGCTCACGTTTTAATGCTCACCAACGCCTTGTATGGCGCCGTGGTATTTTTTATTTCATTTTCTTACTCTTCATCATGACGAGTTTGAAAGAAGCTGGGTTCAAACTTAGTGTATTCCTCGGTGCAGCAGGGATTTTAACTGTAGCACTCGGTTTTGCATCGCAAACATCTGCCAGTAACTTGATTAGTGGTTTATTTTTGATTGGTGAGGGTTCATTTGAAGTCGGTGATACGATCCAGATTACTCTCATTCGTGGTAATACAATTGAAGGCGAAGTCATTTCAATTGATTTGCTTTCGGTAAAATTACTTACACTCGACAATGTCTATATTCGTTTGCCGAATGAACAGCTTATTCGTGCGCCTGTACACAACTTGTCTAAATATCCGATACGACGTATCCCAATTACGCTCGCAATCAACTTTCACGAAGATATTATTAAAGTCCGTGAGGTTCTACTGAATGTAGCAGCTCATTATCCACTTGTACTGGATGATCCAAAACCCGCAGTTACGGTTACCGCATTCAGGGAGTCATCAATTGAGCTTTTATTCACAATGTGGTGTCGACAAGAAAACTCTTTAAAAGTTCGAGATGAAATGCAAGAACGAATCAGAAATGGATTTTTAGATAACCGAATTGAAATTCCTGTTCCTAAAATGGGCTTGATTGATCGGCCGTCTACCGGTTTTGCTGAAGACGATATCGATCAATATAGCAATCAAAAAGAGTTAAAACGAGAGCCTAAAGCTTAGGCTCTTGATTCTTCTGCGCGGTAGACGACGGGGGTAATGGCGCAAGATAAGCAATAATTAACATTACTCCACCTGCTCCAATAAACGAAATGACTCGGGTTAATGTCGCACTTTGTGATAGATCAAGCAAAATCAACTTTAATACCACAATACCTAAAAGTGCAGCACCTACAAACCAGAGTTGACGAATCATTTTACGGCTTGAGAATGTAGTTAATACAAATGCCAAAATGACCCAAAGCAATGTCAAACTTAACTGCACTTCACCATTCGTCCAAATTGCTAAGCTCCATAGTGGTGTCCCCCAGTAATGATGTAAGCCCCTAACGACCACACTACTGAATACCAATAACCCAGCTAAAATTGTTGTAATTTTAAAAGTCCACTCTAGTGATTTATCTTGCTCAAAAGCATGTTGATAAATAATAAAGAGCAGACCTGCAAATACTACAATAGAAAGAAAATCAGTTAAGTTAAATAAAGGAACAAAATAAAGGTACTCAGCAGAGTGGCGATCAACGCTCACAACTAGCAACCAAATTAAGCTTAAACACCAAACCGGAATTTGATGCAACAATGTAGTTTTATGAGCCTTATACGTCCAAAGCGAATAAACCACAGGGATAAAAGCCAGAGCAACAACTGGCATTTTTGGAAAGATCGCCAAACCAACTACTGCTAACGCCAACCAGCTTAAACCAGCCCAGACATTTAAGTACCCAGACTCATCCGACTGCGGTTGAGCCATAAGAAATAAGGCACTTAGAATAATGGTAGCGACCAGGAAAGAACTCTGCTGTAATAGATCGGTCCATTTAAACAGAATGAATACTTGACTAGTAAAGGCTTCACCCAAAACTAACAACAGTAACAGGCTAATTAAAATTAACTGCAAACTTTGCCATTGCACACGAAGTTTATAGTGAACGACTGCGCTAAATATTGCGATTAGAACTACGGCGAACATCAAATATGGACTCAAAGAATGATGATGCCATGCCATTATTTCTACACCAGCTACAGCACCCGCATACATTCCTAAACACAAGAAAATGCCACTAAACATGCTTGCGCTAAAATAGCGTTGCTCTTTACTGTTGTATTGCAATAAATAAAAGGCAGAAATAAATTGGGCAATTGCATAGATGCTTGTGCTTAGCGTTGGGAACTCTTCATTGGCCCAAACCTGATAAAACAGCGCAATAGAGCTGAGTAAAACTAAAACTACGCCAATATATCGGCTTAAACGGTAGCGCTCAGTTACTCCCCACACAATTAAAGCTGTACCTTGAGCTACCCAACCAATTGCTGTCCAATGTGCTCCTTTTGCAAGTGGAAAGATTAAGGCAAAAAATGCAACGGCGAGGATGAAAAAGCTTTTGGCAAGAACTGAAAGCTGAGGATGAGTTTTTTTAATCCAAAAAGTTAATAGCGCATATGTACCCGCCAAGACAGCAGCACCAATCGTCAACGCTTGTGTAGACTCATGTACTAAGTAAGCATGTAGCGTAAAGCCCAGCACAGGCACACTAAAAATAAGACCCACATCTAACAGCGGAGGTAAACGAATACCTTCTTGTTTTTCACTTGCTGACGTCCGAGATATATTTTGGCTATAACGAACACTAAGCCAAATAAACAGTGCGATATGGCACCACAAAATCCAGTCTAATGTATTAAATTTTTCGGGTTCTGCATAAAATGCGATTGCACTACCACCAATAAACATTGTGGCAAAGAAAGCAATTTGATTTAAGATTTTCCAAGGCTGAATAAAATTAACCGCAGCAACTGCTAAGTTAATTACTAAGTAGTAGCTAAATAGGAAGGTTACATCAGGGCGATATTGCGGAATAACTAAAGGAGCCGCATAAGCCATACCAAGTGCTAATATTGCCAAATAAATAGCTTGTTGTTTTAAGCTCAGGAATACCGTAATAGCTAATAAAATAGTAAACAGAATACTCGCTGTAGTTAGGTTGGCAATTACACTAAAATGATGTGAGAACACAAGTGTCAGGAATACAACAGCCAGCCCGACACCTTGCAATGCCACAGCAAAAAGCTGATTTTTCTTTTGCAATGTATACCCAAATGCCGTTAACACACCTCCAGCAATCGCAATAAATCCAAGTTTCACACCTAAACTAAGTTGCCAACGCTCGCTTGCAAAACGTAATAGCAACACTACCCCAACCATAAGCACAGCAACAGCAACTCTTAAGATTGGATTGCCATGAATCATCCAATCCACGGCTGGTTGCCACCATGCAGTCTGTACATGGGCTGATTGTTCTGTTTGATTTAAAGGTGCCGTTTCTGCTGGGACTAGCGTGTCCGTATTGCTGGCACTAACTTGTTCTATTACAGGATTTATAACTTCTGTTTGTATGGTCTCATTTACATGAACAGTTTGTTTTGCTGACTCGAGGTATAATAGTCGAGTATGAAATGCACTGATGGTTTGAATCAAACATAGCAATAAAACCAGTAAAGCCCCACCAGCCATCCACATCCAATGATTGATATAAGCAACTAATGCAACCAAGGCTGCTGCATAAATCACTGTTCTTTGCATGTGAATAGAATAAAGTGGCGTTTTCTGCCGAGAAAACTGCTGTTCTAAATGAGTTAAACGCTCATGTAGATTTGACAGTAATTGAACTAGAATGACAGTAAGCGCAATAGATAAAGCAATCACGACACTCTGAAATTTAAAACCAATTGAAATGGCTAAAAACAAAGTCAAAGCGATCAAAACAATGATCATTCCCTGTTTGTCTTTTTTATACATGGGCTTAGCAATATGACACCTTCATTACAGGTCATCTTACTTCAAGCCAATACAAGCGTATATTTATACATACAAAATACTGCAAAAATCATAAACCTGCATTCATAGCCGTTTTCACGTAAAATACCTGTAATTCAGATTAAGGAATTGTTCAATGCCACCATTTGTCTTGGTTGATGGGTCCTATTTTTTATTTCGTGCATATCATGCATTACCACCATTGACGACCTCTACAGGGTTACATACCAATGCAATACGTGGGGCAATTTCTGCCATTCAAAAATTAATGCGCCGTATGCAGCCGACACATATGGCTGTCATTTTTGATACGCCTGAGCCAACTTTCCGCCACAAGCTTTCACCTATTTATAAAGGTGATCGCCCTACCATGCCGGAAGAGTTATCTCAACAGATTCCATATTTGCATGCATTGATTAAAGCTCAGGGGATTCCTTTATATAGTCTTCCGGGTGCAGAGGCAGATGACATTATCGGTACACTCGCTAAACGTGCCGTACTCGAAGGCCACCATGTACTTATCTCAACCGGCGATAAAGACATGGCTCAGCTCGTCAATGATCATGTAAAACTTGAAGATAGCTTTAAAGATCGTGTCATGGATACCGACGGGGTATTTGAAAAATTTGGTGTTTGGCCAAATCAAATTATCGATTACTTAACCCTTATGGGCGATGCGTCTGATGGCATCATGGGTGTACCTGGCGTAGGTGCAAAAACAGCAGCTAAGTTACTAACTGAATATGGCACTTTAGACAATATTATTGCCAATGCAGACCAACTTAAAGGCAAACTTAGCCAAAATATTAAAGATAACTTAGACAATATTAAGCTTGACCACCAGTTAGCTAGTATCGTCTGTGATCTTCCTTTAGAACTCGATTGGCATGAGTTAAAGCTTACCGATCCAAACGTAGAAGCTCTACGTAATCTTTATACTGAGCTTGAGTTTAGAAACCAATTACAGTCGCTTGATCATCCAAACAATCCAAATAGCTCAAGCTATAAACAACAAGCTTCACAGACTATTGTTCAAAATGAAGTTAAACCTGCTGAATCTATAGAAACTGAAGATCAAGCAAGCTTAACCAGTCAAGATGACCAGCTTGGAACTGCAAATTATCACACTGTTTTAACCCAAGAAGCATGGGATCAGCTCTGGCAACGCATGCAAAATGCCGATCATTTTGCTATTGATACAGAAACTACAAGCCTTGATTACCGTATTGCAGAGATGGTTGGTTTTTCAATCGCATTTGATGCGAAAGATGCCTACTATGTTCCATTAGCGCATAATTATGAAAATGCGCCGCAGCAACTAGATCGTGATCAAATTCTGGTTCAAATTAAGCCTGTGCTAGAAAATGAAGCAGTTAAAAAAATTGGGCATCACCTTAAATATGATGCCCATATCTTTGCCAATCATGGCATAGAACTTAAAGGCTGGTATTTCGATAGCATGCTTGCATCTTATGTATTGAATGCAGCGGCCACTCGTCACGGCATGGATGACGTAGCTCGTGTCTACTTAAGCCACTTAACCACCACTTTTGAACAAATTGCTGGTAAGGGTGCTAAACAAAAGACTTTCAATCAAATTGAGATTGAAGTTGCTGCTCACTATGCTGCAGAAGATGCTCATGTGACCTATCGTTTGTATGAAGTGCTTTCAAACAAACTTAAGCCATTTCCTGAGCTAGAAAATATTTTATATAACATCGAAATGCCAGTTGCCCGTATTTTATCGGGTATGGAAGAAGATGGTATTCGTCTAGATCATGCCTTCTTAGATAAATTAAGCGTTGAATTTGCAAAAACGATGGAAGGGCTTGAAAATCAAGCGATGGAAATTGCAGATGAAACTTTTAATATTGCATCTCCTAAACAAGTAGGTGAAATCCTATTTGATAAATTAGGAATCAAAGGCGGTAAAAAAACTGCAACTGGACAATACAGCACCAGTGAAAGTGTTTTAGAAAAAATTGAACATCCTTTAGCGGAAATTATTCTAGAGCATCGCGGTTTAGCAAAGCTAAAAAGTACCTATACTGATCGTCTAGTTGAGCAATCTCATAACGACACGCATCGTGTACATACAAGTTATCACCAAGCACTTACAGCAACAGGTCGCCTCTCCTCTTCAGATCCTAACTTACAAAATATTCCAATTCGTAGACAAATTGGGCGCCAAATTCGTAAAGCATTCATTGCGCCAGAAGGTCGAGTATTATTGGCTGCCGATTACTCGCAAATTGAATTACGTTTAATGGCTCATTTTTCTCAAGATGATGCGTTAGTACATGCGTTCCAGCACGGACAAGATGTTCACCGCCGTACTGCTGCAGAAGTATTGGGTATTGCTATCGAAGATGTGACCAATGACCAACGCCGTCAAGCGAAAGCAGTTAACTTTGGCCTACTTTATGGTATGTCTGAGTTTGGTTTGATTCGTCAATTAGGCTTTACACGTCAAGAATCGCAAAACTATATTAAGCAATATTTCCAACGCTATCCTGGCATCTATGAATATATGCAACGCACACGTCAAGTTGCATCAGAGCAAGGTTTTGTTGAAACTATTTTAGGTCGTCGTCTTTATACACCTGATATTGATGCACGAAATGTAATGGTACGTAAGGCTGCTGAACGTGCTGCAATTAATGCGCCTTTACAAGGTAGTGCTGCTGATATCATTAAACTCGCAATGATTGAAGTCGATAAAATCTTGCCAAAAGATCAAGCCAAGTTACTTCTTCAAGTACACGATGAATTAGTATTTGAAGCAGATCAAAACATTGCCGAGGAGCTCTCTAAGCAAATCGCGACTGTCATGGAATCTGTAGTAAAAATTTCTGTACCTTTAGTTGTTGAAGTTGGGCAAGGGCAAAACTGGGATGATGCCCATTAATTAATAGAAATAAAAAAAGGGCTGTATTAACAGCCCTTTTTTTATTGCGTTAAGTTAAAGTCCTGTTAAAAGAACTTTTGCAACTTCATTCATTAAGATCTCGGCAATATAAAGCGCTAAAAAGGCCAAAATTGGAGATAAGTCAATCATTCCCATATTAGGCAATAAACGACGGAATGGTGCGAGTAATGGTTCAGCTAAATCTTGAATCACTTCAATATAAGGTGAACGCGATTGAGTGAACATAACCACCCAACTCAAAATAATTGTCGCGAAAATTAAATAACGGCAGAAACGGATCAGGTCCTGAATCATAGTCACAAATGTCAGAATCACTAAGTGAACCGGACTATTTGGCATAGAACCAGAAAGATACATCACGCCAAAAATTTTCAGCAAATATAAAATAATTAAAAGAACCAACGCAGCCAAATTAAATCGGCCTTTTGCGACCGTCGGAAAAATTCGGCCAAAAATATCAACAATTTTAGTCGCCTTTACGGTCGATAAAACCACAGGATTATAAGGACTTACTGCCGCCAATTGCATTAAAAAACGGAAAAAGACCAATAAAATCGCGACATTAATTAAAATTCCAAAAATTAGCGCAGAATTTGCACCCATAGTTGTCTTATCCTATTTAAGCTATTTCGCACTGTCACTCAATTCTTGAGCCAATTCTTGACTACGCTTCTGTGCAGCAGCCAATGCAGATTGAATATTTTGGGAGATTTGTGCACGGTCAAAAACTTCAAGTGCAGCTTGAGTTGTGCCATTTGGCGATGTCACATTCTTACGAAGTTCAGAAGGAGTGTTTGAACTCGTAATTGCCATTTGAGCTGCACCTAATGCCGTTTGAAGAGTCAACGCAGTTGCAACTTTTTCATCAAGTCCTAAATTTTTACCCGCACGGATCATACTTTCCATGAGATAGAAGAAATATGCAGGACCTGAGCCAGAAACCGCTGTTACCGCATCAATTTGAGCTTCGGAGTTTACCCAAATTGTTAAGCCTGTGGCTGCTAAAATCTGACTTGTTAATTCACGATCCGAAGTACCTACTACATCATTTGCATAGATACCATGCGCACCCGTCTGAACTAGAGCTGGCGTATTTGGCATAACTCGAACAATTCGATTGCTATCAATTAAGTTTGATATCGTTTGAATTTCAGCACCAGCAATAATTGAAATAACCAATTTATCTGATAACAGTCCTTTTAAAGGACGTAAAACAGTCGCCAAAACTTGTGGTTTTACTGCCAGTACAACGACATCAGCATTTTTAATTGCAGCTACATTATCTTGTGTCACATGGACTTCTTTTTCTTGCAATAATTGACGTATTTGCTCAACAGGATCTGAAACGGTAATACGTGTTGGCGGTAAACCTCTTGAAATGAGCCCACCAATCAAAGCTTGGGCCATATTACCACCACCAATAAAACAGATATTACTATTTACTGCACTTGTCATAACCATCTTCGCCATTTACCAGATTACAAGAATAAGAAATTAAATCTGGTTGCCATCCTCCTTGCTCACAATACGGAGACTGAGCCAACCAAAATCCTTTCGGTGTAAAAACCCCAAGCATAACATTATCTATGACTAATATTTGAATTGTATGACGAAGCCAAGGCAAAATATGTGCTTCTTGAATTGCTTTTTTTAATGGCCATTGCCCAACACGACCATATAAATGGACCTTTTCACCACCTTGGCGTCGAATAATTTTTAATTTTTTATTTAATAAAGATGCAGACAAACCCATATTTTTTTGAGTAATTTGAAAATATCCTGAAGCACAATGCACTATTTCCCCCATTTGGAAATAATGCTCTGTCTCGGTTTCAACTGGATTTAATTTTTCAACAAGAAAAACTTGCTTACTCAACCTATAAAGATGATGTTGATAACGAACATAATAAAACTGGTTCCAGTGTAATGCCGCTTGTGCATCAGACTTCGAATTAATTACTTCATTTTTTAAACGCTCAACCATTTCAAATGCAGGTCGATATTGCCCATCACCTTTCATCCAAACCGAAAGCAATTGACGCTGACGGGCAGAAGATAGTTTTAATAGCTGATTTAAGTCCAAACATTCGTCCGTACCACAATTTTGCAAATCAACTTTTAAAACTTCTTCTAAAATTTCAGAAGCATCTTGCATCAGATAGCTGGTACGACTAAGTGCTTGCTGCATTTTTGGAAAACGGTTTTGTAAGAAGGGCCAAAGTTCTTCACGCGACCACGCCCGATCATAATGGATATCGTAATTTGTAGGATCATCTATATACTCAATTTCAAGTTGAGTAGTCCACTCGGCAATCTGCTCACGGGTTAAATCCAAAAAAGGGCGCCAAATTGTCATATCTACACGATGATCAATACACTGCATAGCAGCAAGCCCATCAACACCCGCACCCGACAATAAACGCAATATTACTGTTTCAGCTTGATCTTGCTGGTGATGAGCAAGCAATAAAATTTCGTTGGCTTGTAAATGTTGTAGATAAGCGTGATAACGTGCCTGACGTGCTTGAGCTTCCAAATTACCGTCAGTAACTTGAACTTTTTGAATGGTATAAGGAATATTTAAACGAGTCGCTTGTTTAGCAACGAGTTCGCCCCACTCTACACTTTTTGATTGCAGTTGATGATCTATATAAATTACTCGGATCTTTTGAGGGAAAATTTGAGACATCAAATGTAGTAGCAGCATTGAATCCATGCCGCCACTACATCCAATAAGAAAAGTACTATTTTCTGAAAACTCTTGAGCCTGTTTTAAGACGCAATGCCTAAATTTTCGCTGCCAAACTTCATTAAACGTTGATAACGTGCTTCGCATCGTTCATTTGCATCCATTGGTAGCAACTCATCCAAAGCTTGCTTCAAAACTACTTTTAGGTTTTGCATAACTTGCTCAGGGTCTAAATGAGCCCCTTCGCCTTCATCTACTACGTATTCAACAATACCTAGAGATTGTAATTTATCTGCTGTCAAACCTAAAGCTTCACTTGCTTGAGCCGCTTTTTCAGCAGTTTTCCACAAAATAGATGCACAGCCTTCTGGTGAAATCACAGAATAAATACTATGCGACAACATAATTACTCGGTCAGCAACACCAATACCTAAAGCACCACCAGAACCGCCTTCACCAAGTACTGTTGCGACAACAGGAACTTTCAAACTTGAAAGCTGAGCAAGGCTAGTTGCAATTGCTTCAGCTTGTCCACGTTCTTCAGCACCAACACCTGGATAAGCACCCATAGTATCAATAAATGTGAAGACCGGAAGGTTAAAACGCTCTGCCATATCTAATAGGCGTTGAGATTTACGGTAACCTTCTGGGTTAGCCATACCGAAGTTGTGCTTTAATTTTTCACGGGTACTACGACCACGGTGTTGGCCAATAACCATCACAGGCTGACCATCAAAACGAGCAAGACCACCTACCATCGCACCATCGTCACCAAACAAACGATCACCATGCAAGGCATCAAACTCTGTAAAGATTTCACCGACATAATCTAGAAACTGCGGACGATCAGGATGACGTGCAATTTGAACCGTTGTCCACGCTTTGGACTGAGTAGCTTTTTTCATAGGTCGAATATTATCCCTTTAATCGATAAATTTTTCCGACTGAATATTCAATTCAATGTCCCAATGCTTAAACTGCTCTTGCTCATCATGCAAGTCGGCAACTAACAATGGCCATTGTTTGGCATCACCAGAAACACTAAGTTGCCATTGTTGATCATTTATGATGGTCAGTTCAATGGCAGGAAGCATCTGATCACTTCGACTATGGTTGAGTAAAACTGCTAGGCGAAGTAATAAACATAGATAAAGTAATTTATTACCACCAGCCTTCAAAATTTCATTTTTTACATCATTTCGCAATTTACGACGGTGGTGAGCGACCAAATGTGAAAGGTGATTTTGATCAATTTGTGAGAAGCCCGGAATATCAGAATGCTGCAATAAATAAGCACCATGACGGTGATACCCACCATGGCTAATCGCCAAACCAATTTCGTGCAAATAGGCAGCTCGGCGCAGTAAGTCACTGTCTTCACTCGTTAAATTAAGCGATTCTGCAACACCATCAAATAATTGTTGTGCTGTATTTACGACTCTTTCTGCTTGTTTTGGATCAGCGTTATAACGTCCCATTAAAGCTTGTACACTGCGATCGCGGATATCTTCATGTTTAAAACGACCTAATAGGTCATACATGACTCCTTCACGTAATGCACCATCAGAATATGCCAAACGATCAATTTCTAAAACTTCGAAAACTGCGTACAAAATTGCCAATCCGGCTGGCAAAACTGCTCGTCGGTCTTCTCTTAACCCTTCAAAATCAATTTCAGAAATATTTTTAAACTTAAGTAATTTATCTTTGAGTTTATATAAGCCTTCTCGAGTAACGTTTTCTTGTTCATCACTCAAGCCCATATTCACCATAATTTGGCGGCAAGCTTTAATGGTTCCACTAGAACCAACTACAGTATCCCAACCTTCCATTTTATACGTTGTTGCAATAGCTGAAAGTTCTTTACGGGCAGCAACTACTGCTTTATCAAAGGCTTTTTGTGTGATTTCGCCATCGGCAAAGTAAGCTTTTGTATAAGCCACGCATCCCATTTGCAATGACTCAGTGTAAATAGGTTCAAACTCTTCACCAATAATGAACTCAGTAGAACCACCACCAATATCTACAACTAAACGTCGACCACCATTTGCCATGGTATGCGATACGCCAAGATAAATCAGACGTGCTTCTTCTCGCCCAGCAATAATTTCAATAGGTTTAGGCAAAATTTCTGCTGCTTTTTGAATAAATTCATGGCCATTTTTTGCCTGACGCAAAGCATTGGTCGCCACAATTCGTAAGCGATTTGGTTGAACAGAACTTAATCTCCCTACAAAACGAGCCAAGCAGGCTAAGCCTCGTTGCTGAGCGGCTTCTGTTAGGTTTTTATTCTCATCTAAACCAGCTGCGAGCTGTACTTTTTCTGACATCGAAGCAACTTTTTTAACTTCGCCATGATCTACCCGTGCAATTGCAAGGTGAAAACTGTTCGACCCCATATCTATGGCGGCAAGTAATTCTTCATCAATCAGAAAATCAGACATTATTGAACTAAACCCATAACAATTCACGCCTAGAGTAATTCACAAGAATGCAATTGAAAAGCCATTTTCATCAACAATTAGCTGTGATTTAAATTTTTCTATTTATTAGTTGATTGTACAAGTCGATGATGAATATCGTGAGCATCCATTAGACAAATTTAGTTAAGCCTTGAATAATAGCATCAAACCCTTACATTGAACTAAGTAGCTATGTAATACTGATAGAGATAATTTCTCCTGTAATAGCACTTTTTTCTAAAAATTGGAGCCGTACCATGTCTGCGACTATTGTAAATACAACTGATGATAACTTCCAAGCAGATGTTTTAGATGCTGAAACCCCTGTACTTGTTGACTTCTGGGCAGGATGGTGTGCACCTTGTAAAGCGATCGCACCTGTTCTTGAAGACCTATCAAGTGAATATGCTGGTAAAGTAAAAATTGTTAAAGTTGATGTGACTTCTTGCGAAGATACAGCAGTGAAATACAACATCCGTAACATTCCTGCTTTACTACTTTTCAAAAATGGTGAAGTTGTAGCTCAACAAATTGGTGCTGTACCTCGCTCTAAACTTGTTAGCTTTATTGATGAAAACGTTTAAGTCAAAATGCTAAAAAAGAAAATACGCTATACTTTTTTATAGCGTATTTTTTTCGCCTATAAATTGACAAATTTGCTAGGCTGGCTTATATTGCATGCTCAAGAGGCACTGAAGGGAATCATCTTCGTCCGGCTTCTTACAAGACACAAACATAAAGATCGCCACTCGGCAACAGAAATTGTTTTTTCACATTTCTCTTCGAAACAATTAATCAGACTTCTGAATTGTTATTGTGTAAATACAATTGCGATAATCTTTTTTGTATGCGAGCGATTTTTCTCCTTTTTAAACCACACTCTACTCTTTCCTAATTCTGACCCTTATGAATTTAACTGAACTCAAGAAAAAACCAATCGGCGAACTAATTAAAATTGCTGAATTTATGGGCCTGGAAGGTATGGCTCGTAACAGAAAGCAAGATATTATTTTTGCCATTTTGAAACGCCATGCGATGAATGGCGAAGAAATTTTTGGTGACGGCGTTCTCGAAATTCTCTCTGATGGTTTTGGTTTTTTGCGTTCTGCCGCAGGTTCGTATTTAGCAGGTCCGGATGATATTTATGTGAGTCCTTCACAGATCCGACGCTTTAACTTGCGTACAGGTGATACCATCACAGGTACTATTCGCCCTCCAAAAGAAGGTGAGCGTTATTTTGCGTTGCTCAAAGTTAACCAGATTAACTACGACACGCCAGAAAATTCTCGTAATAAAATTTTATTTGAAAACTTAACTCCCCTTTTCCCGACCGAACAATTGGTTATGGAATTAGGTAATGGTACGACAGAAGACTTAACTGCTCGTGTCGTTGATTTAGTTGCGCCAATTGGTAAAGGCCAACGTTCTATTATTGTTGCACCGCCGAAAGCGGGTAAAACAATGTTACTTCAAAATATTGCTCAATCGATTGTTAGAAACAATCCAGAAGTATTCCTGATCGTTCTATTAATTGACGAACGTCCAGAAGAAGTAACCGAAATGGAGCGTACTGTTCGCGGGGAAGTTATTGCGTCAACCTTTGATGAAGCACCAGCTCGCCATGTACAAGTTGCAGAAATGGTAATTGAAAAAGCTAAACGTCTTGTTGAACATAAAAAAGATGTTGTGATTCTTCTTGACTCTATTACCCGCCTTGCACGTGCTTACAACACAGTAATCCCATCATCAGGCAAAGTGTTAACTGGCGGTGTAGACGCTCATGCATTAGAGCGCCCTAAACGTTTCTTTGGTGCTGCACGTAATATCGAAGAAGGTGGTTCACTTACGATCATCTCTACTGCTTTGATTGAAACAGGCAGTAAAATGGATGATGTAATTTATGAAGAGTTCAAAGGTACAGGTAACCAAGAGATTACGCTTGATCGCCGTATTGCTGAAAAACGTGTCTTCCCTGCTATGAATATCAAAAAATCTGGCACACGTCGTGAAGAGCGTTTAATGGATGAAGATAAATTACGTAAAGTATGGATTCTTCGTAAGCTACTTCACCCTATGGATGAATTGGCAGCAATGGAATTCTTACTTGACCGCATGAAAGAAACCAAAACAAATGATGATTTCTTTGATCAAATGAAACGTAAAGCTTCAACTTAAGTAATTAAGCCTTCAAAAAAAGCCACTCTTTTGAGTGGCTTTTTATTTGGTTGACAAGCTTTACACAAAAATACATTTTGCTTATTTTTATGTAAAATTATTTATAAGCTTTTGATAATAAATATTTTTGCATAAAAAAGCTTAGTTTTTTTAGTAGCTTACCTCTACCTTTTCCAATATACACGAGCTGATTAATTGTTTTTTTCTGTTAAAAAACAGTCTGTTTTTCTCTTTTTCATACGTTTTTTTGACAGACGACAGTAGTATTTCAGCATTTGCAGTGATAGCATAGCGGCAGACCAGTTAGACTGCTCCATGCGTTGTTACCTAGCTACGTTTTAGGAATAATAAAAGCAAAACAGTCCAACTTAGGTTTTTTTAATCTCAAATCTTTTTTGTGAGAGTGATGCCATGTTATTCAAAAAATTCGCTGTTGCTGCTGCTGTTGCTGCTACTTTAGCTTTCGTTGGTTGTTCTAAGAAAGAAGAAGCTCCTGCTGCTGCTTCTGAAGCTGTAGCTGCTGCTTCTGAAGCTACTGAAGCTGCTTCTGAAGCTGCTGTAGCTGTTGACGCTGCTGCTTCTGAAACTGCTGCCGCTGCTTCTGACGTTGCTGCTGCTGCTTCTGACGTTGCTGCTGCTTCTGCTGCACACTAATCTATATTCTAGATTAGATAAAAAAAGAGGACATTTTGTCCTCTTTTTTATATCTAAATTTTGATTTTCTAAGATTAAGCGGTCCTATATTGCTGCCCAATAAACTATATAAAGCTATTTAAAATATAAAAAAAGCAGATCAATCGATCTGCTCATTTCCAACGCGTTGTCTAAACTTCTGACCCGCTCTGAAGGTCACTACCCTACGTGCTGAAATTGGAATTTCTTCACCTGTCTTAGGGTTACGTCCTGGACGTTCGCGTTTATCTCTTAACTCGAAATTACCAAAACCAGAAAGCTTAACCTGCTCCCCTGCAATAAGTGCTTGGCTAATCTCGTCAAAGAACAACTCGACCATTTGTTTTGCTTCACGGCGATTTAAGCTGGTTAACTCACTTAAATGATCAGCCATGTCTGCTTTAGTTAATGCTGTCATGAGGCCCTCAATGTCGCTTGATAAGTGTTTTCCAACACTTGGATTATATTGTCCATACCAGATTTAATTTCAGCATCTTCAAGCGTACGTGAAGGATGTTGCCATAATAATGCAAACGCCAATGAGCGCTTACCTTCTTCGACACCCTGCCCCGTATACACATCGAATAACCATGTAGAGTCTAAAAGCTCTCCACCAGTTTTTTCGATTAACTGCTGAATATCTCTAACATTTATATTATCAGAGATTAAAAGCGCAATATCACGTCTGATCGAAGGAAAACGTGATAATTCTGTAAAATTAGATACATAAGATTGCAAAACGGCTGTTTGATCGAGTTCAGCAACCCACGTTGTTGTTAAATCAAGCTCATTTTCTAGAGATGGATGCAAACGTCCTAAATAACCAATTGATTGTCCATCAACTAAAATTTCAGCAGACTGCCCCGGATGCAACCATGCACGCTCAGAACGTACATATTCAACTTTGACACGACCAGCAGCCAAAATCTCTTCTATCTCTCCTTTGAAGTCAAAGAAATCCATTGGTTGAGGCTTCACATGCCAAGATTCTGGTTGTTGCGAGCCAACTGCCACTAGAGCTAAAGTCGGAATCTGTTTTAGATCTTCAATACTCTTAGCATTTTGATAATCAAAACGAAGTCCTAATTCAAAGAAACGAACACGACTTTGTTGACGATTGAGATTATATTGTACGCAAGGGATTAAACTTGAAAGTAGAGTACTACGCATTGCAGCCAAATCACTTGAAATTGGATTTGCTAGCATTAACGGATTTACTTGCGGGTTCAATTGCTTTTCAAGTTTTGCATCAGCAAAGCTAAAACTAATTGCTTCTTGATAACCTAAAGTCACGATAGTTTGGCGTAACTCTGCAATTTCAAATCGGTCTTGATATTTAGCTAATTGAACATCCATGCTTGGTAAGCTAATTTGGATATTGTCATAACCATCAATACGTGCCACTTCTTCAATTAAGTCTTGATAAATAGCCATGTCATAGCGATGTGATGGAGGTACTACATTCCACTCACCTTCAGCTTTAACAGTTACTTCACACCCTAGTCGAGTTAAAGCATCTGCAATGAAATCAGCCGTCAATTGATATCCCAACAATTGGTCTACCTGAGCTTGTTTCAGTTCAATTGCTTCACGCTTTGGTAAAATTTCAGTTTTTTCAGCCACAGTAATTGGACCAAATTCACCACCTGCCAACTCTTGAATAAGCTGCGAAGCACGGTTCATGGCAATTAACGGCAACTCAAAATCTACACCACGTTCATAACGCTGTGAAGAATCAGTATGCAAGCCAAAACGACGAGCACGTCCAGCAATAGCAAGTGGCGCGAAGAAAGCACTTTCTAGGAAGATATCGGTAGTATCATCAGTTACGCTTGATGCTAAACCACCCATAATTCCAGCAATTGCCAAAGCTTTCTGGTCATCAGCAATCACCATAATATCTTCTTGTAATTCAACTTCTTGATCATTAAGGAGTTGTAATTTTTCTTGTGGCTGAGCTTGACGCACATGTACAGTCCCTTCGATTTTAGCTAAATCGAAAGCATGCATTGGCTGACCCAGTTCCATAAGGACATAGTTCGTCACATCAACCAAAATACTGTGCGTGCGAATTCCTGAACGAGCTAAAGCCTGCTCCATCCACTCAGGAGTAGCAGCTTTTACATTAACGTTTTTAATTACACGTCCTAAATAGCGTGGAGTACCTTCAGTGCTGATCACTACTTTCTTCTCATCAGCAATTGTCGCTTCAACTGATTTAATATCAGGTTCATTCATTTGCAGTTGGTTAATTACTGCAATCTCACGAGCGATACCACGGATACTGAAACAGTCACCACGGTTTGGTGTAATACTGATATCGATGACGTTATCATCGAGTTTTAAGTATTCACGGATATTTATCCCTACTGGAGCATCAGCAGGTAACTCAAGCAAACCATCGATTTTATCTTCAAGATCAATTTCAGAAGCACCACAAAGCATGCCTTGTGACTCAACTCCACGAAGTTTACCTTTTTTGATTTTGAAATCACCCGGTAATACAGCACCAATCGTTGCAACTGGAGCTTTCATGCCAGCACGAACATTCGGTGCCCCACAAACAATTTGTAAAGGCTCGCCCGAACCAATATTAACTGTCGTTACACGCAAACGATCTGCATCTGGATGCTGCTCAACTGTTAAAACTTCGCCGACCACGACGCCAGTAAATGGCTTAGCAACAGGTGCAAGTTCATCAACTTCAAGACCAAGCATAGTTAACTGATCAGACAATGTCTCACTATCAATTGCCGGGTTAACCCATGTGCGTAGCCAATTTTCGCTAATCTTCATCTTTATAAACCTTTTTTAATCCTGAAAAAATGTTAGGCAAATTGGCGTAAGAAACGCACATCATTTTGATAGAACATACGCAAATCATTAATGCCATAACGCAACATTGCAAAACGCTCTACCCCTAAACCAAAAGCAAAGCCTTTGTATTTATCAGGATCAATACCCGCAGCACGCAATACATTTGGATGTACCATGCCACAGCCTAAAACTTCTAACCAACGTCCACGCTCATCCATGATATCTACTTCTGCACTAGGCTCTGTAAATGGGAAATATGAAGGACGGAAACGTACTTTTAAATCTTTCTCAAAAAATTCATTCA
Source organism: Acinetobacter sp. 22512 (assembly GCF_052044755.1). Lineage (NCBI taxonomy): Bacteria > Pseudomonadati > Pseudomonadota > Gammaproteobacteria > Moraxellales > Moraxellaceae > Acinetobacter > Acinetobacter sp. 22512. The sequence goes on from NZ_JBQENP010000003.1 coordinate 25,666, forward strand.
GTAGGTTAATCAATAAACCTTTTAATTCAGCAAAGCTTGTGTTCTCAGCAACATATAAGCCTTCGATCTGGTGGAACATTGGTGAATGCGTTTGATCCGAATCACAACGGTAAACACGGCCAGGGCATACGATACGAATTGGCGGCTCACTCGTCTCCATTGTACGAATCTGTACCCCAGAGGTATGCGTACGTAGCAAGTGAGTAGCATCAAAGTAGAAAGTATCGTGCATAGCACGTGCCGGATGGTGACCAGGAATATTTAATGCTTCGAAATTGTGATAGTCATCTTCAACTTCTGGACCGGTTGCAACTGTAAAACCAGCTTTAGTGAAGAACTGACAAATTCGCTCTTGTACCTGAGTAACAGGATGAACTGTACCAATACGTTGACCACGGCCCGGCAATGTAATATCAATCGTTTCACTTGCTAGCTTTTGTGCAAGTGCTGCCTGTTGTAGTGCCGCTTGACGTTCTGTTAATGCAGTATTAATTGTTTCTCGAACAGCATGAATCGCAGCACCTTGTACTTTGCGTTCTTCAGGGTCCATTTTCCCTAATGCTTTCGATTGTTCTGCAAGCTGGCTTTTTTTCCCTGTAAATTGCACACGCACCTGATCAAGTGCAACAAGGTCTTGAGCTGCTGCAATGGCAGCAAGCGCTTCTGTGTTCAGGGCTTCCAGTGACATATTAACTCTCAAAGCAACAAATTTAAAAAATATAATAAAACACTGCATTCTAACAGTTTTTCATTGAATTGATGAAGTTTATCCATCATGAAAAATGTATTAGGCAACAAAAAGATAAAACGTATAAGATAGTAGTATCGTCAATGAGATCAACTATTATGGCGCTTAATCAGATTTGGAAACAACAACTTACGCTTGTGACATATGGTAATGAATACCTCCGTCAGAATTTAAGCTTTAACCAATGGCGACAACATCATATTTTCGACCATCATAGTTTTCAGTTTCGTGACTTAACTTCTCAACATTTGTTGGCCCAACACTTCCAAGTTTGGCTAGAAGCATTAAAAAAACAAGGTACCTCAAAGCTCAGCTTACATTTATCAAGCCTTCTCAATGAAGAACAAAATCCAAATAGCAATGTCGAGCTCTTACCTTATACTCATTTTATCGTGACCCATCAAAATGATAAGAAATTTGCTTGGATTTTTGGCCATGAGCTTGCCGAATGGTATAACAATGATAATGAGTTTGAAGCTCCTGCTTCACAAACCTGTGAGCTTCGTTTAGAAACTTTCTGGCGTTTTGAACTCAATGAAAAATTATCAAAAAAAATTGAAGCTGATTTAAAAAATCCGCCATGGCAAGAAATAGCTGATTTTATGGATAGTGAATTATTTCATAGTAAATATGCAGCAGGCTTTGAGGAGCCAGAACTTCAAAATGCTCTTTTTGATGGTACAAATATTAAAAGCTTAGAGCCAAAACTTGCATTAATTCCAGAGAATTATCCCGCAGATTATGCCCATCAACTTTTATCTCGCACTCAAGCATTAGCTGACTACTTAGAACAAAAGAAACGTATTGCAAATGATCCTTTGGGAGAAGAACTAGACCAAGAGCAACTCATCAATTTAAGAAACTTTACACAAAAAACTGATGATTTGTTTGCCAAGCTTATTGTGAAAGTTGCCAACCATTATCAGACAGCTCAGATGGTGCCTGTAGTTAAAGCATCTCCATTTGAGCAATCAAATGAAAATCCACAGCATCTCAAGTCTCAGCACCATAAAGGCACTGGTTCAGGCGTTATTAAACTGGTTATTCTAACGATTATTATTTGTGCTTTGGCTTATTATTTTGGACTTTAAAGATTAGAGTTCCCATTGATAAAGTAACTCTGTTATTTCGGGACCGAACTCAAGTAGTTCGGTTTCCCCAATTAATTTAGCTCCCATTTTTTCGTAGAAGAAACGACTTGGATTTTTATTAAAAACTTCTAAGCGAATAAAACTGTATCCTTGATTTAAAGCGCATTGGTAGAACTTTTGAAATAACTCACGTCCCATGCCTTGCTTTTGAACTTCTTTTAAAAGATAAAAAGCCATAATTTCAGCAATATTATTTTCTGGGTTTAAATAACCATCGAGAAAGCCTTTCACTGCCCCATTTTCAGTATAGACAAATAACTTATGATCAGGGCTTTTTGCTATTTCTTTCCATAATAACTCCTTATCTAGGATTTTAAGCTCATCTAATATTTCTTGCTTAATTATACCTGTATAGGTTTCTTTCCACCCCTGTATATGTACTTCTGCAATAGATAATGCATCCTTGAGTGATGCTATACGAATATCCATATCATTTAATGATTTCAATTTACTTCCCTCACGTCACTACTTTTAAAGTGAAGCATTGATTGGTCTCACACCAACCTACTCAGTTAAAAGTAGCTCTCGAACATGCATTAAAGCAAAACCCAACAAATTTAGTCCTTGCCATAGAGATGGATCTTGAATATATGGATGGTCCTGCGCCATACCAATTCCCCAAATTTTATCGACTGGAGATGCTTCAACTAAAATACGGTCTTTCGTTGCTAATAAGAATTTCTTCAACTCAGGATGCTGTGAGAATTTGGCAAAATTCGCCTGTACGACAATATCAAACCGTTTTTCTTGCCATATCTGTTCCTCATAATTACGTACTTTGCGACCTAGTTGTTTCGCCTCATTAGGATGTTTAACTTGCAAAATCCGTGCAAAAATTTCTTCATCATTAAATATTTTTGCTTTTTGCGCCATCATATAGTGCTCAGCAGTAAAGTACTCGATACTCTCTACTTCAAATTGCGCAGGAAACCACTGGCTAAAACAACTCTTATCAACAAGATCAGCTTTCTTAGGAGTATGCCCCCAGAAATATAAATATTTGAACTGGTGACCTTGCTGTACTTTTTTAATTAAATCATTAAGAAATTTTTCGTCTTTCATCTTTTATCTCTGATTGTTATCTCTTTTTAAAATAGAACCGCTAAAAATAAAAAAGACCGCTAAAAAGCGGTCTTTCTTTAAATCTCTAAGCTTATGCAGCTAATGCACCTTTAGCTTTTTCAGCTAAAGCAGCAAATGCTACTGCATCATGCATAGCGATGTCAGCTAATACGCGACGGTCGATGATCACTTGAGCTTTTTTCAAGCCATCGATCATACGGCTGTAAGACAAACCGTTTTGACGAGCACCAGCATTGATACGCGCAATCCATAGAGCACGGAATTGACGTTTCTTTTGACGGCGGTCACGGTAAGCGTATTGACCAGCTTTGATTACCGCTTGGAATGCTACGCGGTAAACGCGTGAACGAGCACCGTAGTAACCTTTAGCGCGAGCAAGAATTTTTTTGTGACGACGATGAGCCACTACACCACGTTTTACACGAGCCATTTATAATCTCCTTAGATGTATGGGCACATACGACGAACTGAATTCATGTCAGAAACATGAACCATTACACAGCCGCGTAATTGACGGATACGTTTAGCAGATTTTTTGGTCAAGATGTGGCGCTTGAACGCTTGTTTACGCTTAAAACCGTTTGCAGTCGCTTTGAAGCGTTTAGCTGCACCACGGCGAGTTTTTAACTTAGCCATAGTAACCTCTTTTAGGCACCTGTTCGGCGCGATTGCACCATTGCAAAATCGACCTGCAGGTAAGGAAGCGCGTATTTTATAGCAACCTGAGCAAAATTAAAACTATTAGTTACTGTTTTTATGGTTGCAAGAAAGACTTTTCCAAATTCAACCTTGTCAGCAATATCAATAATAAATAAAGCGCCTATGCTTTTTTCCATTTATAATACGATCAAATTATCAACATACGATATTTCTAATGCAGAAACATGATGCATTTGCAGCCTTACGCTACAGAGATTTCTCAATTGTTACGATTAATCAATTTTGCTTAACGTTAGCAATTTTGATTCAAGAAATTATTGTTGCTTATTCACTTTATCAAATTACCAAAGATCCTCTAACTTTAGGCTTAATTGGATTAGCAGAAGCCATTCCATTTATTGCCCTATCGCTTTGGGGTGGCTATTTTGCAGATAGATTTAATAAACAGATTATTATGAAAATCTGTTTGTTTTTCTCGGTTCCTCTTCCTTTAGTGCTGTGGTCGCTGTTCCATCTGCATGGGTTAGGTCATATCAGCGTAAATTTCCTTTCTTGGGGTATTTATGCTGTTATTTTTGGCTTAGGTACTATACGTGGGTTTTATAATCCCTCTGCAACGTCTTTAAAACCATTTTTGATACCTCGTGAACTGTATGCAAATGGTGCAACATGGACGACAATCGGTTGGCAAAGTGGAGTAATTATCGGGCCAATGCTTGGTGGTTTCATGCTTGCCTATTTAGGCCGAGAAACAAGTCTATTTAGTGTTGCGGTTTTACTTGGTATTTGTTTCATCTTAATTAACCTATTGCATAAGCGTACTTTTCCTAAAATTGAAACTGCTAATGTTTTAGAAAGTTTAGGAGATGGATTCCGTTTTATCTGGAAAACTAAAATTGTTCTTTGGGCAATTTCTCTTGATTTAGCTTCTGTTTTATTTGGTGGAGTCATCGCATTATTGCCAATTTTTGCAGAAGATATCTTAAAAGTCGGCCCAGAAGGACTGGGATATTTGCGTGCGGCGCCATCTATTGGAGCGCTCGTCACTATGATTGCTTTGACTCGCTTCCCGCCAACTCAACATGCATGGCGTAACATGCTACTTGCTGTTGCAGGATTTGGTGTTTTCACGATTCTTTTCGCATTCTCAAACAACATGTGGTTATCACTATTTGCGTTGGCTATGACAGGCGCTTGTGACAGTATTTCAGTTGTGGTTAGACAAACCATTTTGCAAATTTTTCCACCAGAAAATATGCGTGGTCGCGTTGCTGCTGTAAACGGAATGTTCGTTTCATCAAGTAATGAGCTTGGTGCATTTGAGTCAGGTTTAGCAGCCAAATATTTAGGAACAATTGCAGCCACTATTTTTGGGGGTTGTATGACACTTGCAGTGGTCACCTTCTGTTGGCTAAAAACCAATGATCTATTTAAAGTCGATATTACCAAAAGCTCAGAAGACTAGTTAGACCATTTTATTAAAAGCATCTTCGGATGCTTTTATTTTAAATAAAACCTGTAATTACCCAATAAATAAAAATATAACGCCCTGCTTTAGCAATCAAAACGATAATTAAAAAGCGCCAAAAATTTTCTTTGAATAAACCTGCAACTAAAGTAATTGGGTCACCAATCACAGGTGTCCAACTTAGCAACAGCGAATAAAACCCATACTTATGATAAAAGCTTTGAGCTTGCTCTAAACGCTTTTCAGAAACAGGAAACCACTTTTTGTGTTTAAAGTGCTCTATTTTTAAACCAAGCCACCAGTTCACACACGAGCCCAGTACGTTTCCGAAAGTGGCGAAAGAAATTAGAAGAAAAGCAGAATATTCTTTTTTTAATAATAAGGTGGCGAGTACAGCTTCTGATTGTAACGGTAATAATGTAGCCGCCCCAAACGCGCTCAAAAAAAGTAAAAAGTAACTTAGCATATTAAATTAGACCAAATCACCTTTCACTTTATTCATTACGCGACCAATAAAAGTTAGATGACTTTAATTGATAGTGCTTTTTGTACCGCAGGACGTGCCGTCAAGCGAACAATATATTCTTGTACATAAGGATAATCCTCTAACTGAATACCTTGCCATTCATAGCGCAAAATCCAAGGTAAAATTGCCATATCAGCAATCGAGTATTCACCTGCAACAAACTTCTGGCCAATGAGCTGCTTATTCAGCACACCATATAAGCGCTTAGTCTCATTTACATAGCGGTCTATAGCGTATGGAATTTTTTCTGGTGCAAAACGGTTAAAATGATGGTTCTGCCCTAGCATAGGCCCTAGCCCACCCATTTGCCACATGAGCCATTGTTCAACTTCAACTCGCTCTTGCTCATCAGTTGGATAAAATAATCCAGTTTTTCGACCTAGATATTGCAAGATCGCGCCTGATTCAAATATTGAAATTGGCTCACCACGAGGTCCATCTTGGTCAACAATTGCCGGAATTTTATTATTTGGAGAAATTCTCAGAAAGTCTGGTTGAAATTGATCATTTTCTAAAATATTGATTGGGTAAAGAGTGTAGTCCAGTCCCATTTCTTCTAAGGCAATTGTGATTTTATGTCCATTGGGAGTTCCCCAATAATATAGATCAATCATTCTATTTTCCTATTCATCGTTATCATGACTGCGTCTTGCGTTATAGCATGTTTTAAGAGAGGCGATGAGATTTCCAACACTAAAAAATACATAAAATTCAAGAATTGAATTTCTTTTAAAAGATATAGCAATTGTCTTAAATAAAACTGAACAGAGAAAATTAAATCATCTTTTTTATTATGATAAGGATATAAAAAAGCACTGCTTTTGCAGTGCTTTTTTTGAGTATTACTTTTTCTTTTTAGGTCCAAGTAACATACCCATTTGACGGCCTTCCATTTTAGGTGCTTGTTCCACAACCCCAAACTCAGCAACATCAGCTTCAATTTTTTGTAATTGAGCTAAGCCAAGTTGTTGGTGAGCCATTTCACGACCACGGAAACGTAAAGTGATTTTCACTTTGTTTCCTTCTTCAAGGAATTTCAAAATAGCACGAAGCTTAACTTGATAATCACCAACATCAGTTGCAGGGCGCAGTTTGATTTCCTTCACTTGCACTTGATGCTGTTTTTTCTTCGCATCTTTTTGCTTCTGCTTAAGGTCAAACAAGTGCTTGTTGTAATCCATAATTTTACAAACAGGCGGCTCGGCGTTTGCAACGATCTCAACTAGGTCAAGATCTGCCTCTTCAGCAGCGCGCAGTGCTTCATTTAATGAAACAATTCCTTTTTGCTCACCGTCAGCACCAACGAGGCGTACTTCTTTTGCACGGATCTCGTCGTTAATTGCTGGACGGTTGCTTTTTGCACCTTGTTGTTGGTTACGGTCAGGCTGTTTAATCTTTCTTACTCCACAATATACCGGCCACGTTCGGCGACGGCAGACTTCACTAAGTCAATGAATGCATCTACTGACATAGTACCTAAATTTTTTCCTGAGCGGGTACGCACATTCACTGTACCTTCTTCAACTTCTCGATCACCAAGAACTAATAGGTAAGGAATACGCTCTAGAGTACGCTCACGAATCTTAAATCCGATTTTTTCATTTCTCAAGTCAGAAATAGCACGAAGGCCATTTTCTTTGAGTTTTGCTACGACTTTCTCACAAGCTTCAGCTTGAGAGTCCGTAATATTCATGACACATGCTTGTAACGGCGACAACCAAGGTGGCATGAAACCAGCGTAGTGTTCAATTAGTATACCAATAAAACGCTCAAAACTGCCAAGAATTGCACGATGCAACATCACAGGCTGATCACGATCATTGTCTTCAGTCACATAAGACGCATCTAAGCGTTCTGGCAAGTTGAAGTCACACTGAATAGTACCACACTGCCATACACGTCCGAGACAGTCTTTCAATGAGAATTCAATTTTCGGACCGTAGAACGCGCCTTCACCAGGTTGTAATTCCCATTCGAGACCCGCTGCATCTAAAGCATCTGCTAAAGATTTTTCAGCCATATCCCAAAGTGCATCATCACCCACACGTTTTTCTGGACGTGTAGAAAGTTTCATTTGCACTTCTTCAAAACCAAAATCTTTATAAACTTCTAAAGTCAGCTTAATAAAGTCTGCAACTTCTTGACCGATCTGTTCTTTAGTACAGAAGATGTGCGCGTCATCTTGTGTAAAACCACGTACACGCATAATGCCGTGTAAAGAACCTGATGGTTCGTTACGATGACAAGAACCAAACTCTGCTAAACGAATCGGTAGATCACGGTAAGACTTCAAACCTTGGTTGAAAACTTGCACGTGACATGGGCAGTTCATTGGCTTAACTGCATAGTTACGATTCTCAGAATGAGTCGTAAACATGTTGTCAGCATAGTTCGCCGCATGTCCTGATTTTTCCCACAATGTAAAGTCTACAATTTGTGGTGTTTTAATCTCAAGGTAACCGTTGTCTTGCTGAACTTTACGCATGTATTGTTCAAGTACTTGGTAAATAGTCCAGCCATTTGGATGCCAGAACACCATACCCGGTGCTTCTTCTTGCATATGGAACAAATCTAAAGCTTTACCAATTTTACGATGGTCACGCTTTTCAGCTTCTTCGATACGTTTGATGTATGCAGCGAGCTGTTTTTTGTCTGCCCAAGCTGTACCATAAATACGTTGAAGCTGTTCGTTCTTCGCATCACCACGCCAGTATGCACCAGAGATTTTAGTGAGCTTGAACGATTTTAAGAATTTGGTATTCGGTACGTGTGGACCACGACACATATCCAAATAATCTTGATGGTAGTACAAGCCCATTTGTGTTTCTTCAGGCATGTCTGCAATCAAGCGTAATTTATATTCTTCGCCACGCGCAGTAAATTCAGCAATAACTTCATCACGTGGTGTCATTTTTTTAACGACATCATAATCTTGATCGATGAGCTTTTTCATGCGCTCTTCGATAGCTGCCATATCATCTAATGTAAAAGGACGTGGCATCCAGATGTCGTAGTAAAAACCTTCTTCAATGACTGGACCAATCACCATCTTGGCTTCCGGGAAAAGCTGTTTAACAGCATGCCCTACAAGGTGTGCACAAGAGTGGCGAATAATTTCAAGACCTTCCTCATCTTTTGGAGTGATAATTTGTAAGGTCGAATCTTCGGTAATTAAGTCACATGCATCAACTAAGCGATCATTTACACGGCCAGCAACAGTATTTTTTGCTAGACCAGGCCCAATACTTTGGGCAACTTCCATAACAGATACAGCGTGATCAAAACTCTTTTGATCGCCATTTGGCAATGTGATAATTGGCATAAAAAAATCCTTAAGGAGTGATGCCCTATACGAAGGAGCATTTCACCGCGAGATTATGATCGAGGCGAACCTCAAAATATAAAAACGGTGTAAATCAAAGTTAAAAAACCTGAAAGATTTTACACTTGTTCAAGCAATGTGAAAACCTTTGAGTCCATAAAATCATAAATACATTTTGCTTATCGCGTAAACAGCAATAAATGACTTAAAAATATATTGAGATGATTTTTAAACATGTTTAACACAAGTGGTTTAAGATGAAGAAAATAGCATTTCTGCTCATTTTTTGACTGGAGGGTATCGCTCTTTAAGACTAAAGCATAGATGCTTTGATTAATATTAAATCATATGTTCAAAGAATGAATTAAAAATAGAACACGGAGTTGTTTCACATGGTTAGTGCTTATGATGAGTTACCACGCACACCCGCAAACTTTGTTGCGTTATCACCTCTACGCTACTTAGAGCGTGCGGCTTATATTTACCCAGATCAAGCTTCAATTATTCATGGTAAGCGTCAAATTTCATGGAAAGAAACTTATCAGCGCTGCTGTCAATTTGCATCTCAGCTCAAGCAACTGGGAATTGAGAAAAATGATACGGTATCTGTCTTATTGCCAAATATTCCAGCCATGATTGAAGCACATTTTGCAGTTCCTATGGCGGGTGCGGTACTTAATACCCTCAATACACGTTTAGATGCAAAAACAATCGCTTTCATGTTGGAACATGCTGAAAGTAAAGTGCTGTTGGTTGATCCTGAATTTGTGAATTTGGCAAGAGAAGCCCTCTCACTTATTCCTAACCAGCACATTATTGTAATTGATGTAGCCGATACAGAATATGAAGGTGAAAATCAGTTTTTAGGTTCTTTTGAATATGAAGAATGGATCGCTCAAGGCGACATTAACTTCTCTTGGCATTTACCAGTAGATGAATGGGATGCGATTAGCTTAAATTACACATCTGGAACTACAGGTAATCCTAAAGGTGTAGTCTATCATCATCGTGGGGCTTATCTTAATGCTGCAAGCAATATCTTGGCTTGTGGAATGAAACCGCGTGCTGTGTATTTATGGACACTACCCCTCTTTCATTGTAATGGCTGGTGTTTTGCGTGGAGCATAGCAGCAAGTGGTGGAACCAATATTTGTTTACGCAAAGTCGATCCAGAATTAGTCATGCAATTGATTGCAGCACATAAAGTTGATTATTTCTGTGGTGCGCCTATTGTTCTTTCAATGATTCTTAACTTAACTAAAGAAAAACATACGAGCTTTGATCATCATGTTGAAGTCATGGTTGCTGGGGCAGCTCCACCTGTTGCCATTATTGAAGGGATGCGAAACATGGGGATTAACGTAAACCATGTATATGGCCTAACAGAAACTTATGGACCTTCTGCACTATGCGCTTCTCAATCTGGATGGAATGAACTATCAATTGCTGAACAAGCCCAACTTCATTCCCGTCAAGGCGTACCCTACCCGTTGCAAGACAGCATGCGTGTGTTAGATCCCGAGACTATGGAACCTGTGCCTAATGATGGTCAAACCATGGGAGAAATCATGTTCCGTGGTAATATTGTCATGAAAGGCTATTTAAAGAACCCTAAAGCGACTCAAGAAGCCTTTGCTGGCGGATGGTTTCACACAGGCGACCTAGCCGTTTGTCACCCAGATGGTTATGCAAAAATTACTGATCGCTCGAAGGACATCATTATTTCCGGTGGAGAAAATATTTCATCTTTAGAAGTAGAGGATGTTTTATATAAACATCCTGCTGTATTAACCGCTGCGGTAGTCGCCAAACCCGATGCACGTTGGCAAGAAGTACCATGCGCATTTATTGAGCTAAAGATGGGTGCTACAGCAACACCTGAAGAAATTATTGCACACTGCCAAAAAGAATTAGCGCGCTTTAAAGTGCCTAAAGATGTGGTTATTACAGAAATTCCGAAAACATCGACAGGTAAATTACAGAAATTTATCTTGCGTGAATGGGCAAGAGAACGGGCTGAAAATGTATAAATAAAAAAAGCGACGCCTTGAGCGTCGCTTTTTTATAGAAGAGCATTTAGCCTTGATCAGACAATAGGGCAATTTGCTGTACATAGTTTACAAATTTACCTTTTGATACCTCAAGCTCTGCTTCACTCACTTGCTGACTCTTATCACGGTTGATTCTCAACACATGCTGACGCAAGGTGTGACGTTCCGAAGCATTATAAATTTTACTAAATTCATTAATTGCAGGGTCGCCTTGTTCGATCATACGATCAACCCAACGCATCAATTGAGCCTGCTTTTTTGCGCCTTGCTGCGGAGTTAGATAAGACAAAATAACGGTCTCATCTTCATTACGCAATAATTTACCAATACGTTGAAACTGACGACGACGAGCTTCAAAAGAACTAATGTTCTGTACTTCCATTAACGCATCAATTAAACGTTCATCAACTGGGAGTTTTTGAATCTGTTTAACAGAAAGTTGTGCTAATTGCTCACCTAAAGCAGCCATACGTTGAACTGCTTTTTTCTGCTCTGTCTTACTTGCACGTCCTTCTAAAGAGCCAAAATCTTCTTCAGTATAACGTTGGGGACGACGTGCCACGATTAATCTGCCTCATAAAATTTTGCGGCGAATAACGCCTGTACTTCATTTAATGCCTGCTCTTCGTCGGTACCATCAATGACCAATCGTAAAGTGGTCCCTTTACCTGCACCTAACATCAGCAAAGACATAATATTTTTTGCATCTACTAAATGATCGCCTTTTCCAATTTGGATCGACGAACGAAATTTTGTAGTGACCTCTATCAGTTTTCCTGATGCACGAGCATGTAAACCGAGTTTATTAATTACATCAACAGTTGTGTCTATCATGACCAGTGCTTCATTTCTCTGTGTAAGACCTGAACAGACCATTCTGCCTCAAGTGCTTGTTTTAGTCTATCTACGATATAAACGGAACGATGTTGACCGCCAGTACAACCAATAGAAATCGTCATATAGTGACGATGTCCTTCAGCAAATGCTGGAAGCCATTTTTTTAAGAAGTGAAGAATATCATCAAACATTTCGTTTGCTTGCGGACTTGCTTCTAAAAATTGTCTTACTGGCTCATCCAAACCAGAAAAACGTCTCAATTCTAAATCCCAATGCGGATTTGGTAAATGCCGTACATCAAAAACATAATCAGCATCTAAAGGAATGCCATGTTTATATCCAAATGACTGCAATATCACGATAAGCTTATCCGACTGCCCCAATTTAGACAGTAAAATATGCTTTAGATCATGAACACTTTTATCTGTTGTATCAATATGAACCGTAGCGCGGAACTGAATTGGCAGCAGTAACTGCTTTTCTTCATGAATACATTGCAACAGACTTTTAAAACGATTGGCCAATGGATGCGGACGACGTGATGCACTAAAACGTGCGATCAAATCCTGATCTTGCGTAGTCAGATAAATCACATCAACTGTGCCATGTTTTTGTAGTTGCTCAAAAACATGATCGAACTCTTGCATATCTGCACGAGTGCTTCGAACATCCACACCTAATGCCAACTGCTCTAGATTATTTTCATGATCTAGCTTTGCCACAATTTCGGGCAGCAATGCCAAAGGCAAATTATCAATACAGTAATAGCCCAAATCTTCTAACACTTGGAGAGCCGAAGATTTTCCTGAACCAGACTGTCCTGTCACGATAAGTATACGCTTCATGGCATGGCTGTCCTTTGATCTGTTTATTGGGGTGTAAAGGCAACTTCTAAATTATCAATCAAACGAGTTGCACCCAATTTTGCCGCGATGAACAACACAATATCACGATCAAACTGAGTAGCAGGTAACAGATTTGACTGACGAGCTTCGACATAATCCACAACAAACCCATTATCTGTCAACTGAGTTTTGATATCTTCTAAAACTTGTTGTAAATCTTTGCCTTGATGTAACTGCTGCTCAGCTTGCTTTAAACTTTGATAAATAACCGGAGCGACCTGACGTTGCTCTGGACTTAAATAACCATTTCTTGAACTAAGAGCCAAGCCATCTGCTGCACGAACAATTGGCACACCAATTACTTCTAGCGGGATATTTAAGTCTTGTACAAACTGACGAATCACTGCTAACTGCTGGTAATCTTTTTGACCAAAGAAAGCATAGTTAGGTTGTACAATATTAAAGAGTTTAGTGACCACCAAAGCTACGCCATCAAAATGCCCAGGACGTGAACTACCACATAAAGCATCGGTAATTTGGCTGACACTTATGTTGGTTAAACGTGGCTGAGTACCGTACATTTGCTCAACTGATGGTGCAAAAATAATGTCACAACCTACATCAGCTAATAGACGACTATCTTGTTCTAAAGTACGAGGATAGTTATCAAAATCTTCACCCGGTCCAAATTGAGTTGGGTTTACGAAGATACTAACAACCACAACATCACATAACTTTTTCGCTTCACGAACAAGTGTGAGATGTCCTTCATGTAGATTTCCCATTGTTGGGACAAAACCAATAATTTTACGCGCAGCTCTAGCAGGATTTAAAGAAGCTGCAAGACCTTGTATGGTGGTTTCTGTTTTCATGAATTACAGCTCAACGTGGAAAGTATGTTCTTTGGCTGGAAATGACTGGTCCTGCACAGCAGCATGAAAAGCTTTAAAAGCGTCTAGGATTGCTGTTTCGCCAGATTGTTCTTTCATAAAGTTACGGACAAAACGCGCAACTCGACCAAAAGTTAAACCCAACATATCCTGTACTACAAGTACCTGACCATCAGTCGCATTACCCGCACCAATACCAATCACAGGTGTATTTGGAAATAACTCAGCAATTTCTTGTCCCAACTGAGCAGGAACACATTCAAGCAATAGGACTGCCGCGCCTGCTTCAACCACTGCCGTACAGTCAGCAATAAGTTGATCAGCTGCTTCACGTGTTTTAGCTTGTAATTTGTAACCACCAAATACGTGTACAGATTGAGGAGTTAAACCTAAATGTACGCACACAGGTACACCATTACGAGTTAACACTTGTACAGTTTCACTTAGCCAAGCGCCGCCTTCGATTTTGATCATCTGAGCACCAGCTTGCATAACTGTTCTTGCGTTTTGCAAAGCATCATTTAAGGTGGCATAACTCATAAATGGTAAGTCAGTCATAATCAAAGCATGCTGGTTACCACGACGCACCGCCGCCGTATGATAAGCCATGTCCTCAACAGTTACAGGTAAAGTTGAGTCACGACCTTGAATTGCCATTCCAAGAGAATCACCAATTAAGATTGTATCAATTTCAGCAAGTTCCATTGCTTTTGCCATACTCGCATCGTAACAAGTTAGACAAGAGAACTTACGTCCTTCGGCTTTAAATTTTCTTAAGTCACTTAGACTAATCATGATGGTATCCTCTACAGGAGTTTGCAGAACGTAATAAGTCAGGCTCTAAGCCCAAGACTCATCAGCAAGTACAGTCAGCGTGGGCTGCTGTATGAGTTCTAAATTTTTAAGTGGCTGATCGTTAATATGTAAATCAGCGTCTAAATCTAATAAAGGAATTACAACGAAATCTCGCTCTATAATTCCAATGTGTGGCACAGTTAAGCGCTCATTTTGAATTTTTTCATCACCATATATAAGCAAATCCAGATCTAAGGTACGCTCTCCCCAACGACGAAGGCGTACACGACCAGCTTCTTGCTCAAATCGCTGTAACTGATCTAACAAATCTAAAGGAGTGAGATCGGTATTTAGCTCTGCAACTGCATTTAAATAATTTGGTTGATCTTGAGGACCCATAGGTGGACTTTGATAAAGTTTAGAAACTTTCACTCCACCTAAAGTTTTAAGCTTAGCAATGGCTTCAGATAAGATTTGGCGTGAATCACCCAAATTACTTCCTAAACCAATATAGGTCTTCGTTGTCATTGCGTTGGCCCAAAAATAACTTGGCTTAAATCGCGTTGTACACGCTTACGCTTCAAAATCGGATGGTCGCTCATCACCCCAGTTTCTGTAGCAGAGGCTTTTTCAACGAAACGACCCATCGATTGTTCTTGTCGAGCACGTTCTTTTTTCCCACGACGGCTGCGTGGTTCAGGAATATCAACCAAAGGTTCGATTTCCGTCTCAACTTTATTGTTTTCAACAGGTTCAGCAACGGCTTTACGACGGTTTCTAGCTTTCTGACGATTGTACTGGCTAATTGCAGCTTCTTTTTCGTCATTCGACATTTCTTGGTAGGCTTCCCACCAGCTTCCCATCCCCTGTGTTGTGTCATCACCTGACTTTTCACGAAG
Organism: Acinetobacter sp. 22512; assembly: GCF_052044755.1. Taxonomy (NCBI): domain Bacteria; kingdom Pseudomonadati; phylum Pseudomonadota; class Gammaproteobacteria; order Moraxellales; family Moraxellaceae; genus Acinetobacter; species Acinetobacter sp. 22512. Next base: position 40,941 of record NZ_JBQENP010000003.1, read on the forward strand.
TAACAAGAAGTCAAAACCAGCACGGAAACGCGCATGTCCAGCCAATGCTTCAATTTGCTGTGGTTTCGGGTTAAGCAAACGGGTCTGCATTTCCCAAACTTCACGAATAAAAGTTTCTGCAAAACGAGGAATCACAGTGCGGGTTGCCTGACGTTTTAAGACATCTAAACCAGCTTGTGCACGCGCTTCAGCTGGTACCACACCTTTAGATAAATAAAATTCACAACGCTCTAAAAATGGTTGCCACAATAAGACTGCGTAGAAAAATGCTGGGTTAATTGTTTTACCCACTTGAATACGCTGATCTGTATTCTTTGCTGCTCTTAAAATAAATGGAGTGAGGTTAGGCTGAATATCAGCAAAGAGTTGTTTCCAAACACCAAACTCAATCAACATTGGCAAAACACGCGCCAAATGTCCCATTGTAAAGAGCTTCTGAGATTCATCATATAAACGATGCGGAGAAACATCACGCAATAGTTGCGTCATCTCTGCATCAAATATATCGAGAATATCTGAATCAATTTTAAAATTTAACTTCGCTGCAAAACGTAAAGTCCGCAGCATACGCACAGGGTCTTCTTCAAAGCGCTGTGCCGGATCGCCTAATAAACGTAGAGTTTTATTTTTTACATCGTCAATTGCTTTGCAGAAATCAAGCACAATACTCTTACGCGGTTGGTAATATAGCGTATTGATTGAAAAGTCACGGCGAGCAAAGTCTTGTTCGATGGTTCCCCAGTTATTGTCACGTAAAATCATGCCTGAAGCACTAGTGACTGCTTTTTTTGGAGGAGCACGGAAAGTTGCAACTTCAATAAGCTCACGCCCTGAATAGACATGTGCTAATTCAAATCGACGGCCAATGATTCGACAACGTCGACCAAAAACTTCTTTAATCTGGGAAGGTGTTGCATTAGTGACTGCATCGAAATCTTTAGGATTAAGCCCTAGCATTAAATCACGGACACCACCCCCAACAATATAAGCTTCATAGCCAGCTTTAGTCAGGCTATCGATCACATCTAAAATCGAAGAAGGAAGTTGGGCTGTGGACAAACCACATTTTGACGCTCGCAAGGTTTGCAAAAGACGCTGTCTCCTACGTCAGGACGTAAATAACAAGTTGTCGCTAATCATAGCTCTAACGCACACAAAGGGCAATTTGATTCTCTGTAGTTTGCGCATGAAATGATAATTGACAGACAGATGATTTATAAAGTCAAACGCGTTTTATTCTTTTCAAAAATGGCGGGACCAATGCCCTTTACGTTTTTAAATTCATCAATATTTTTAAAGCCACCATTCTTTTGACGGTATTCCACAATTGCCTGAGCCTTTTTCTCACCAATACCTTTTAGCTTTTGGAGCTCATCAATATTGGCTTGATTCAAGTGAATTTGCCCTGACGAATCAGTCATAACTGAACTTTTTGGACTGTTAGAATGAGAGGAATGCTGCATGCTCAACTTCTGATCATACCTCTGCTGTTTAGTCTTCCACTCCTTAAAATTTTGATCAAAAGATTGAGCCTGAATAAAGGTTGAAGAAATCAGGCTCCAAAATAAAACAATGAAAATATTGTGCTTATTCTTCCAAAGATTCATGCTGAGCTGCATGTGTTTTTTCCCCTAACTTTAACTGCCGCTTTGCCTGATTCCACAATTCATCCATTTCAGACAGGGTCATGTCCTCTAATGTTCTTTGCTGTTTTTGCGCTTGATCTTCAATAAAAGCAAAACGGCTTCTAAATTTATGTATTGTCGATAAAAGTGATGTTTCACTTGAAATCGCAAGTTTACGTCCAACATTGACTAATGAAAACAGGCAATCTCCAAATTCTTCTTGAATTTCATCAATATTTTGATTTTTTAGGGCCTGCTTAAACTCATCCAACTCTTCTTCTAGTTTTTCATAGGCATCTTCTACCGTTTCGAAATCAAACCCAACCTTAGCTACATTTGTTTGAATTTCTTGTGCCTGTAACAATGCTGGCCCATGCTTTATTTCATCTAATCTTGATTGCGGCTTGCCTTGTTTTTCTTGTTGTTTAATTTGTTTCCAAAGCTCACTTACTTGTTCTGGGCTTAAATTATTAAATTGATCTGCCTGAAAAACATGTGGATGGCGGCGTATTAACTTTTCACTTATTGCCTCAACAACATCTTGAAAGTTAAAAGCGCCTTGCTCACTAAACATTTGTGATTGAAACACAACTTGCAATAACAAATCGCCTAGTTCATTTCTAATTTCATTAATATCACCCTGACGAATGGCCGCCTCGACTTCATATGCTTCTTCAATCGCATATTTAGTCAGTGACATTGGAGTTTGCTGTTGATCCCACGGACATTTTTCACGTAACTCTTGCATGATTTTAAGCAATTTATCCATGGTAACCCTCAAGTTTAAAAAGTCGGTCAGTCAAACTAAGATTTTAATTTGTTATGATCAAAATCAAAGCGATTAAATCAGTCGCACTATTGTACTGACAAAGAGAAAAAAGATGAGATACAGTATTCTGATTAGTGGTGCCGCTCAAGGTATTGGGGCTGAAATTGCACGCGTATTCTACAAACAAGGATATAAAGTAGGTATTTATGATATTAATGAATCGCTTGCTCAGGAACTAGCAAATGACTTAGGGCCAAATGCCCGTGCCGGCTATCTAGATGTAAGTGACTACAGCCAGTGGCAACACATATTAAAAGAATTTACCGAATGGGCTGGTGAACTTAATATCTTGGTAAATAATGCCGGTATTTTATATTCTGGTGCATTTGAAGCAACTGATATTAAAGCTCACCAAAGAACAATAAATATTAATGTAAACGGCGTAATCAATGGCTGTCACGCTGCTCTACCCTACTTAAAGCAAGCGTCTTTTGCACGCGTTATCAACCTCTCTTCGGCTTCTGCAATTTATGGTCAAGCTGATTTAATCTCTTATTCAGCCAGTAAATTTGCTGTTCGCGGGATTACTGAAGGTTTAGATGTGGAATGGAAAAAATATGGTATTCGCGTTTTAGATGTGATGCCGCTATTTGTAAAAACTGCAATGGTTAACAATATGGATGCAGGCACTATTCAAAATATGGGGATAGATTTAACCCCAAATGATATTGCTCAGCAGGTGCTTACGCTTGTAAAGAAAAAGGCTCATTTCTGGATGCCTACCCATACTCCAGTGGGTATAAAAACCAAACTGCTTTATCAGCTCTCAACATTGAGCCCACAATTTCTAAATCGACTAACCAATATTTATTTATCTAGAAAGTAATTTGCAATAAAAAGGCTGTCATTTGACAGCCTTTTTACTCAATTTATTAAACGCCTTGAATCATGCGTCGCGCACTAATAATTCCAGGTTGCTGCTCTAAGCGTGCCAATAAGCGAGAAAGCTGTGCTAAACCTTTAACCTCAATGAGCAACTTCATATTAGCAATACCATCTGCCTCAGAAATTGTATTAACCTGCCGAATATTGATTTGGTCAGAGAAAATCACTTGAGTTAAATCTTTAAGCAGACCACGACGATCATAAGCTTCCACCACAATTTGAACGCTTTGACCACGTGTTGGCTGCATTTCCCAATCAGCTTCTACAGCACGCTCTGGCTCTTGCTTAATCATACGCTGATAGTCAGAACAAATGACTTTATGGATGCTGACACCACGGTTCAAAGTAATATATCCAGCGATTGATTCACCATGCACCGGCTGACAGCACTGAGCAATGTGCAGCTCTACATTATCCAAGCCATCAATTAAAATGCCATGTGCTGATAGCGTATGGCTAGCACGCGGATTTAACGTTGGTTTAAGTACTAGTTCAGGCTCATCCTGATCTAGATGCATTTGGCGGTTCACCTGATTAATCAGGGCATGTAAGCTAATATCGCCACTGACCAGATTCACCAAAATGTCGTCGCCAGTCTTCACATTAAAATGTGATGAATAATCATTTAGGTCGATACTTTTTGGGTGAATCGCAAGACGAGCCAACTCTTTATTAAGCAGTTCTCGGCCTACTTCAAGATTCTTACTACGGTCTTGCTGTCTAAACCAATGACGCAACTTATCACGTGCACGAGAGGTTTTGATATAACCCAAAGAGTTCACCAACCAGTCACGGTTTGGTTCACGATCTTTTTTAGTTAAAATTTCAACCTGCTCACCCGTTTTTAAAGTATAGGTCAGTGGCACATAACGCTGGTTGACCCGCGCGGCATAACACTTATTCCCTACTTCTGTATGCACATGATAGGCAAAATCTAAAACTGTTGAGCCACGCGGCAATTCTTTAATATCACCATCACGACTGAAAACATAAATCTTCTCAAAGCCTTCAAAGTCTTGTAACTGTTCAAAGCCTTCTGTTTCATCTTCGTTTTGATGTACCGTCGTTTCATTACGTTCTTGATAGTGTTCTAAAACAGCACGTAATGAATGCAAACGATGGTTAAAGGAATGGTCGGTATTCTTTGAACCTTCTTTATAGTTAAAGTGTGAACATACACCTAACTCTGCTTCATCATGCATTTCATGAGTACGAATTTGCACTTCAAGAGATTTGTTTTCAGCAATTACAGCCGTATGCAAAGAACGATAACCATTGGCTTTCGGGTTTGTAATATAGTCATCAAACTGATGCGGAATATGACGCCAGATTTGATGTACGATACCTAAAGAGTGGTAGCATTCTGGCACACTATTGACCAACACACGCAAAGCACGAATGTCATAAAGTTGGTCGAAGCTCAGGTTTTTGCTCTTCATTTTTCGATAAATCGAATAAATGTGTTTTGCACGCCCTGTAATTTCAGCTTCAATGCCGTAAGACGCTAACTCATTTTTCAAACGGTCAATGACGAACTGAATATAATGCTCACGCTCTAAACGCTTTTCATTGAGTAATGAAGCAATCTCTTTATAGCGATCTGGAGCCAAATAGCGAAATGCTAGATCTTCGAGCTCCCATTTAAGCTGAGCAATACCAAGTCGATGTGCCAACGGCGAATAAATAGTAAGAATTTCACGCGCTACACGTTCTTGGCGTTCACGAGAGGAATTTGCAAGCTCTCGCAAAGAATAAGTACGTTCAGCAAGTTTAATTAAAACAACACGAACATCTTCGGTCACCGAAATCAGCATTTTATAAATGCCGCTTAGATGTTCTCGTTGATTATTATTAAAGTGATCTTCTAACCGTTTATTTTTTTCAATAAGTTCTGAGAGTTTACCCATTGCCAAAGTACCTTTGACAAGGTTGTAAACTTGCTCCCCGAATTTCTGTTTTACTTCTTCTATATCGGTAATGCCTTCACGCACACTACGATAAAGCATTGCTGCTGATAAAGTATCTTCATCTACATGGAGATGTGCCAGAATGTCGGCCATTCCAACGCCTGTAGCAAAAGTATTGGAACGATGATTAACCGTTGAATCTAACTCTTTTTGCAGGGTTAAATGAGCGACTTTTTCAAGTTGTTCAAGCTCCGCCCCATCTAATATTTCACGCACCCGATCCAACCATGAGGCTAAACCGATTTGCGTTTCGGCGGCATGCTCTACAGTCGTTTCCTCTGACAACTCGGTTAGTTGTTCAGGTAACTGTTCACGTACTGTGACCATACCATTCTCCTCAATATGTAACTCATGTTTTTAATCGTTTATCTCTTGAATTTTTTCAAATAGTGCAATGGATTCAACATGTTCGGTATGCGTAAACATGTCCATCACTGCTGCTTTTTTTAACTGGTAACCATATTGGACCAAAACACCCGCATCCCTTGCCAGTGTAGCTGGATTACATGATACATAAACGATTCTTTTTGCTCCAAAATTTGATACATACTGCATAATTTCATATGCACCAGCACGAGGAGGATCAATCAATAATGCATCAAATCCTTGATTTGCCCAAGAATGATGCGAAAAATCTTTTGTTAAATCTTGTGAAAAGAAGGTTGCTTGCACCAAACTATTGCATCTCGCATTAGCTGTTGCTCGCTGCACCATTTCTTCACTCCCTTCAACACCGACAACCTGACCACTCTCACCAACACATCGTGCTAACGGGAGTGAGAAATTGCCCAAACCGCAAAATAGATCAAGTACCTTTTCACCTGGTTGCAACTGAAGCAATTCACATGCCAATTGAACCATCTGTTCATTTACTGTGGCATTGACCTGAGTAAAATCCAATGGCGAAAAAGCAAAATTTACATTAAACCTTTCTAAGGCATAATGTAAACGTAAAGCACCTTGTTCATCATCAATACGACGAATGCTTTCAGGACCTTTAGGTTGCAAATACAACTGCCACCCTTTGTGTAACGCAAATTGCTTTAATTGGTTGACATCAGAATTATTTAATTTTTCTACATGACGAACCAATAAAGAAATTTCATTATCACCTTTTGCTAATTCTACATGACCAATGTGCGCTTTGCCTTTTAGACTTTGGAGTAAAGTGCGTAACTCAGGCAGACTATTTGATAAGTTTTTATCCAAAACACTACAGCTATGGATCGAAGTTAAACGATTACTATGATGTTCGCGAAAACCCATGATTAAGCGATCTGGTTTTGGCAAATAGCGCACGCCTATTCGAGCACGACGACGATAATCACTTTGTAAAGATCGAATCGGTTCTAGCCACTGTTCAGGTTGAATACCTGCAAAATGCTGTAAATGTGACTGGAGTACATTTTGTTTTAAACGGATTTGTTCATCAGGATGAATATGCTGCATGCTACATCCACCACAGATACCATAATGAGGACAAATTGCCTCTATACGATGTGCTGAAGGTTCTCCTAACAACTGTAACATTTCAGCTTCTTCAAGACGCTTCGCTTGATGGGTAATCTGAGCCTTTACAGTTTCTCCTGGCAATGCATAACGAATAAAAACTTTTTTGCCATGCTTATCTGCAGGGTGCTCAGGATGAGAACCATAATGCGCAATTCCACGCCCCTCATGAGAAAGTGTTTCAACCTGAAAAATATATTCAGGCTGTTGAAGGTTGCGAGATTTGGCTTGTTGTTTCAAAGAATGAACCTAAAAATCTGAAGAATTAAAATAGTGAGAAGTAAATTCAGTATGTTTCGAAGTACGTTCCCATACTTCAAGGAAGTCGGCCTGCTGTGGCATAGTCTGTAAATATTCAATACTCGAACTGATCCAATGGTTATGCTCATCTGCATTTAATTGGCCTTTTAGTACTAACCAACGCAAATAAATAAACCATGTATTGAGCACATCCCCTTCACAATAGCTCGTCAATTTTAACCACTGTTGATTACGAACATATTCAGGCACATGATAACCCGACTCACCACGCTTACCCGGTAAACCTAAAATACAGGCAATATCATCAAGCTTTTGAAAATTACGACCATTAAACATTGCCATCACGTCCATTAAATCTATATGGCGATGGTGATAACGGTTTTGGTAATTATTAAAACGCTTCTGGCTATCAATCTCACCTTGATCAAACAGACCGGGTGCAGAGAGCCCATGATACATAGCGCGAAATAGGATAACTGGCAAATCAAATTGTGAACCATTCCAACTTACTAGAGTCGGATGGCGCTTATCAAAAATAGATAGAAATTTCTGTAAAATTTCGGCTTCAGAATATTGTTCTCGACTAAAAGAAAATAATCTAAAACCAGACTCATCGATCCATAGGCCAGAAATACAAACAATTTCATGTAAAGGCAAACGCTGAAAATCCATACCTGATTCTTGGCGACGGATTTTCGTCAATGCTTGCTCTACATCGGCCTCAGGTAAATCAAGATGATATAAATGCGCACCCGCTTTTAAATCAGTTAAAGTTTCAATATCAAAAACTAAGGTAGGGAAACGCATTATTTCTCTCAATTATGAGTTATCGTCCTGTACTGAAAACAGACCTGTAGACAAGTAGCGATCGCCACGGTCACAGATAATGCAAACAATAACAGCATCCGGATTTTCTTCTGCGATTTTGATTGATGCCCAAACTGCACCACCTGAAGATGTACCAGCACTAACACCTTCCATACGAGCTAATTTACGCATAGTTTTTTCAGCTTCAATTTGTGGAATATCGATAATACGATCAACACGGCTACTATCAAAAATAGTAGGCAAATATTCTTTTGGCCAACGGCGAATACCGGCAATACTTGATCCGTCTGCAGGCTGTAAACCAACAATTTGAATATCTGGGTTTTGTTCTTTTAAATATTTAGAAACACCCATAATGGTACCGGTTGTGCCCATTGAACTCACAAAATGGGTAATTTTACCGCCTGTTTGTTTCCAGATTTCAGGACCAGTCGTTAGATAATGAGCTTCAACATTATCAGGATTACCAAACTGATTTAAAACGTGCCCCTTACCCTCTTTTTCCATTTGTAAGGCTAAATCACGTGCACCTTCCATTCCTTGCTGTGGTGTCACTTCAATCAGCTCTGCGCCATAAGCCAACATTGCGTCTTTACGCTCTTGGCTCATATTGTTCGGCATAATAAGTTTCATTTTATAGCCGCGCATTGCCGCAACCATAGCCAAAGCAATACCTGTATTACCGCTGGTTGCTTCAATTAATGTATCACCCGGTTTAATTTGACCACGTTTTTCTGCCTGCATAATCATGTTATATGCAGGACGGTCTTTTACAGAACCTGCCGGATTATTACCTTCCAATTTTGCTAAAACTATCGCTTGCGTATGAGAAGCTAATCGCTGCAAACGAACTAGAGGCGTCTTACCTACATAGTGATCTAACAAAAATTCGTCGGCTAAAAAATCAGGTTGTGTATTACTCATGATCAACACCTATATCGAGGTGGGCCTATTGTATGAAAAAATGCTCGGTACTGCACCCATTTCAATATGCTTTTTCATGAAAGCGATTAAAGCTCGGTCATTTATAAAATGCCGTCTGTTTTAAAATAAAGCGTGATAAGATGCCCTACAGAGAGATAAATCTGATGTAGCCATGTCTAATTTCAATAAAACCTTATCGAAACGCTTACGTCTGAATCACGCATATGGGCAATTGATTGCTCTTATTTTTGTGCCCATTATGATTTTAACGTGTGTTGGTGCTTTTCTGGTTTTAACTGAAACCTCGCATTCAGTAAAACAACAACAGCTACATCATGCCTCAGCAATTTTAGCCCGCTATAATCAAATCGCACTAGATTTATACCACCTAGTTGAACTACAGCCCGATGAATATGACCATGCTCAGCACATCATGCAAAGCATGTTTAATGAAAAAAATCTAAAACGTGCTGCGTTAATTGATAGCAATGGTCAGACTTATTTAAGTATCGGTTATCGAGACAATCGTTATTGGCCAAACTTTACTGAAAAAAATAATTTTTTTGGTCCAATCTCTTATAACCACAACAATATTTATGGACAGCGGATTAGCGACACACCCGGAAAAGCACCTGTCTGGCTTGTGATTGAAATGGATAATCAGCCACTAGAATTGGCACGTTACCGTATTTTGATTGCCCTCGTCATTACTGGCTTAATGACCTTACTGTTACTTTTACTTTGCTTGAATTTTTATTCGCGTCGGTGGATTGCACCGATGTACGAAATTCGCATGCAGTTGCAACGTTTAAATGCAGACACGTTGGACCAGCATATGGTCATTAACAGTACGGGTGAATTGCGCTTATTACAGCGTGATATTGCAAACGTTGTTAAACGATTGCACTTTAGCTTTTTAGAGTTAAAAGAACACACCGAACAAACCGAAGAAGACTTACGCAGAACGCTGGATACCTTAGAAGTTCAAAACATTACCTATCGTCAAGCACGTGACCAAGCGATTTCTTCAAACCAAGCCAAATCAGTTTTCCTTGCTAATATTAGTCATGAACTTCGAACACCTCTAAACAGTATTGATGGCTTTATTCATTTATTACTTCGTCAGCAAAATCTAAATAACGAACAAAACCTTTACCTACAAACCATTCGCAAGTCATCTGCTCATTTATTAGCGTTAATTAATGATGTATTAGATTTCTCCAAAATTGATGCGGGTAAATTAGAGCTCGAAACAGCACCATTTGATTTAGAAGAAGCTGTCTTTGATGTCATGGATATGCTGTCTCCACTGGCTGCTCAAAAGCATATCGCAATGGCTTTTTATTATGCGGACAATATTCCACAACAAGTGATTGGTGATGCTTTACGCTTTAAACAAATTCTAACTAACTTGATTTCAAATGCGATTAAGTTCACTCCAGATGGCGAAATTATTGTTCGTGTTCGTATGGAACATGATGATATCGGACAATGCCTACTTCATTTTAGTGTTCAAGACAGTGGTATTGGTTTAAGCGGCACAGATCGTAAAAAATTATTTGAATCATTCTCGCAAGGTGATGCATCTGTTACACGCCAATTTGGCGGTACAGGTTTAGGTTTAGCTATTTCTAAACAGCTTGTCCATCTCATGCATGGCCAAATTGGCTTTGAGGACAACCAAGAACGCGCTCCAACAGAAAAAGGCTCGACCTTCTGGTTTACAGCACAATTTGTGGTAGATGAAGATTACGAGATCGAACACCCACACTTTGAGCATTTACAAGTGGTGTCTTATCTTGCCCACCCTGCTACAGCAAGTGTTTTACGTTATTACCTTGAAAACTATCATGTTCCTCATATCGAGACACAATCGATTCTGGACTTATTTAGTCGTTTAAAACATCTTGATCAGAAAGATAATACATGGCTCATTGTTGACCATAGTGGTGATACTGAAGCGTTATTAAAAGAAATTCGTAGTCGTTATCAAGGTAATTTGGCAGTTTATGGCTATCAAATGACGCTTGAGCCAAACATGCTCACTGAATATCGTGCTCGTCCTCTCTATCAACCACTCAGCCGAAGTGGTCTTATTCAACTGTTGAGCGATCAACCTGTATTTGAAGAAGAACAACAAGACTTTAATGGTCAGGGTTTACACATTCTGGCAGTGGATGACCATTTACCTAACCTAATTGTTTTAGAAGCCCTACTGGGTGAACTCAACGTTAGAACAACTAAAGCAATCAGTGGTCAAGAAGCTCTTAATCTGATTCAAGAGCGAATCGATCAGAAACTCAAACCATTTGATCTAGTATTCATGGATATTCAAATGCCTGTCATGTCAGGTATTGATACCACGCGTGCTATTCGTTCATTAGAGTCGACTTTAGATGGAGAAATGCAGCTTCCAATTATTGCATTAACAGCCCATGCCCTTGCCGATGAAAAACAAAAACTCCTCAAAGTCGGCATGAATGACTATGTCACCAAGCCAATTCAAATGGAACAAATTATCCAGATTTTAACGCAATGGACTAAAAACAACTTTACAGCAAAAGCTTCTGATAAAGACCATCATGTCGTTGTAGAAGCATTAGACCCAGAAATTCTAAACTGGCAACAAAGTTTGCAGCTTGCAGCAAATAAAGAAGATCTTGCTCAAGATTTACTTAAAATGTTAGTTGATAGTTTCCCAACTGAGCTAGACGAAATGCAGCAGCTCATCGAGCTTGAAGACTTCCCTCAACTTGAGCATGTTTTACATCGTCTTTATGGTGCTACCCGCTATGTAGGTACTCCAAAACTGCAACAAGTGACAGGTGATTTTGAGCAATTTATTTCAACACTACGCAAAGAACGCCGTATAGCAGATGAAAGCTTTATTGAAGAAGTTATGAGACGCTTTGATGAGTTAGGACTTGTTGTTAAAGAAGTTGAAAGTGCTGCTCATCAAATCTTGGTGATTCCTGACTAGCATATCTACCAAATGGTATGACTGAGCTGTCATGTTTCCAAATTACAGCCATGTTATGCTCCGCTTATCGATAAAAAAATAAGCGGGAATTTCATGGCACTTTTACGTATTGAAAAGAATAATGGCATTGCAACAGTTTATCTAAACCGTCCTGATAAACGTAACGCCATGAGTTTTGTCCTTCTCAAAGAACTCGTTTCAACAGCAAAAGCCATTAAAAAAGATAGAGATATCCGCTGTGTGATTTTGACAGGTGAAGCACAAGTTTTTAGTGCCGGAATTGATTTATCTGATCTGAATAATCCAAAAAATTCTGCCTTTGCCATTTGGGAGCTTGTTAAACCTGGACAAAGCTTATTCCAAAAAGCATTTCTTATTTGGCAAAATTTACCTGTACCTGTAATTGCGGCACTTGAAGGATATTGTTTTGGTGCCGGAATGCAACTTGCCTTAGCAGCTGATATTCGAATTTCTCATCCACACACAAAAATGTCGATTATGGAAAGCCGTTGGGGCTTAGTTCCAGATATGGGACTTACTCGTTCATTAAAAGGCTTAATTGGCGTTGATCTTGCAAAAGAACTCACCTTAACCGCTCGGGTTTTTGATGGAAATTATGCAAAAGAAATTGGTCTTGTAACTCATTTAAGCGACTCTCCGCTAGAAAAAGCAAATGAAATTGCCACTGAAATGTTACAACGCTCACCTGATGCTCTCACTGCTGCAAAACGTGTACTTGATGCAATGGAACACCAACCTGAAAAGTCATTGCGTCTAGAAAAAATCTGGCAACTTAAATTATTACTTGGTAAAAATAGCAAACTTGCTCGTAAAAAAGACAAACATCCAGAAGTTAATTTTTTACCACGCCAATATAAATAAAGAGCTTAGATTATGAATTTTGATCGCAACACCCCTATTGCTTTTTTAGGTATAGGGCTTATGGGGAGCCGCATGGCAACCCGCCTTATTCAAGCTGGCTTTCAAGTTGCGGTTTGGAATCGAACCCCTTCTGCATGTGAAGAACTGATTGATATCGGCGCACAGCCTCTAGATCTTATAAATATTGGCGAATATCCTGTTATTTTAATCTGTCTAGCAGACGACAAAGCCGTAGAGGCAGTATTTGAAAAAATTCAGCCCAACTTAAAAGCTAAACAAGTTATTGTGGATTTCTCAAGCTTATCTGTTGCTGCAACAAAAACACTTGCTCAAGCAGCTTCCGCGCATGACGTTACATGGATTGATTCACCCGTATCAGGTGGAACAGCTGGTGCCGAACAAGGCACACTTGTTATTTTTGCAGGTGGTGATGCTCAAACCATTACAGAATTAACGCCTGTTTATAATGTCTTATCTCAACGTGTAACACGAATGGGAGACACAGGAACTGGCCAAGCCACCAAAATCTGCAATCAACTCATTGTTGCAGCCAACAGTGCTCTTATTGCAGAAGCTGTTGCTCTTGCAGACCGAGCTGGTGTAGATACGACTTTGCTCGCTCCAGCCTTAGCAGGTGGATTTGCAGATTCAAAACCTTTTCAAATTCTCACCCCACGTATGGCAACTCATACCTTTGAACCTGTTCAATGGAAAGTTCAAACATTATCAAAGGATCTTAACAACGCAGTAACATTGGCTAACAATGTTAATTTAGATATCCCAGTTGCACAAAAAGCTCTATTACAGCTACAAACTCACCAAAAAAATGGCTTTGCCGAGAAAGATTTAGCTACTATGATTCAATTAATAGAGCAAAAATAAACGGAGTTTGAGTATGGGTCGTCTTGCAATCAATTTATCCATGATTTTTACCGAAGTTCCTTTAATTGAACGCTTTGCTCTGGCCCATGCTCAGGGCTTTGAATATGTCGAAATTCAATTCCCTTATGAATTGTCTATTGCAGATATTCAAACTCAACTCGAACGCTATAACCTCAGCCTTTGTTTAATTAATGTGCCTGCAGGTGATCTTATGCAAGGCGGAAACGGTTTAGCAGGCATTCCCGGCCAAGAAACAGCATTCCATGAGGCATTAGAATTGGCTATTAGCTATGCCACGGCTTTAAACGTTCCTCGTGTTAATATTTTGGCGGGTAAGCAACCACTAGATGCTGACTTACTTCCTTGTTTAAAAACACTAGCAGCCAATTTAAAACTTGCCTGCAACTTACTCAGTGAACATGATATAGAACCCGTTTTTGAAATGATTAATGGCACGGATATGCCTCGCTTTTTGGTGCAGAACATTGCGCAGGGCCAAGAAATGCTAGAAGCAGTCAATCATCCTGCCCTCAAAATGCAATATGACTGCTATCACATGGCCATGATGGGGGAAGATGTACTTGAGGGTTTGCAAGAGAATATTAACTTAATTGGACATATTCAATTTGCAGACTGTCCGGGCCGCCATGAGCCTGATACAGCTCAAATTCCTTATGAACAAATTTTTTCTTGGTTAAAGCAAAGTTCATATCAGAACTATATTGCAGCGGAATATAAACCTGAAAATGGTTCAAATCAGTCGTTTACATGGAAGAAAAAATACTTTTCTGATGATGTAAATATATAAACTGTTACGACTTCTGTTTGAAATTTAGTGCGAAAACCACTATATTAGATAGTGAGTAATTGTCAGGAAAATATACCCTATATGAATTTAGAACCATCGCCCAGCGTGTCTAATTCTCACGATTTCGCAATGAACACCTCAAATAAAGACGTACAAGCTTGTCTCAAAGTCGTCCACGATGCTTTAGTTGATGTAAAAGCAAAAGATATTCTCCAGTTAGATGTTAGCTCAATTAGCAATGTCGCTGATGCTATTGTAATTGCAAGTGGTACTTCTACTCGCCATGTCAAAGCACTTGCTGACAATGTTGCAGAAGAAGCTCGAAAAGCCGGTTTCCGCCCGATTGGCGTTGAAGGTGAACGAGATGCAGAATGGATCTTAATTGATCTCGGCTTTGTTGTAGTACACGTAATGCTACCAACAGCTCGTAAATTCTATGATTTAGAAAGCTTATGGCGTACGGCTCCAGAGTCGGTTGCTTAAAATTTTGCTTTTAAAAAAAGCGGCTCTTTTGAGCTGCTTTTTTTATTTATCCACATCTATTTTAAGCACTTTCAAATACCATACCCTATCCCAAAACACCAATCATCACATATATCTAAATTTGACATGACAAATTGTCAAATTTACAGCACTATACAAATTCTTGAAGTCCCCACCAATAAATAGCATAACCAGAGTACAGAAAGTGAAGATATTAATTACAGGTGCTAATACGGGCATAGGTTTCGCCACAGCAGAACAACTCGTTAAACAAGGACAACATGTGATTTTGGCATGTCGAAATCCTCAAAAAGCGCAAGAGGCACAAAACAAACTAAGCTCACTTAACCAAGGACAAGTCGATGTCGTTTCTATCGACTTAAATAGTCTTGAATTAACTAGAAAAGCCGCCGATGAAATTGCTGATCGCTATGGCAACCTTGATGTACTTATTAATAATGCAGGTTTATTTGCCAAAACCAAACAGTTGACCAGTGAAGGCTTTGAGCAACAATTTGGGGTTAATTATTTAGGTCATTTTTTATTAACTCAAAAACTACTCCCAGTTTTACAACAATCTCCTAAAGCGCGCATTATCCATCTTGCATCTATTGCCCACTGGGTGGGCTCAATTAAACCCAACAAGTTTCGTGCAGAAGGTTTTTACAATCCCCTGTTCTATTATGGGCAATCGAAGCTTGCAAATTTATTATTTAGTAATGCATTAGCAGAACAGCTAGCTGGAAGTTCAATTACCAATAATGCATTACACCCGGGTGGTGTTGCTTCTGATATTTATCGCGACTTACCCAAACCTGTCTATGCGGCGATGAAATTAGGCCTAGTACCAACTTCAGTTCCAGCCAAACTCATTACAGAAATGGCAACTGGAGATGCATGGCAGAAGCGTAATGGTGAATATGTGAGTGCACATATGCCAGACTGGAAATCCTCACATGCTAAAAATCAGCAACTGGCACGTGACTTATATCAACAATCTATGGATCTTGTAGAAAAATTTCTTTAAAAATCAGCCCAAATAAAAAACCACCCGAAGGTGGTTTTTTATTTCAAAGCAAATTAGTGGCCTGTACCGTTAATTGCTTTTGTCATATCTTCAACAACTTTCTTAGCATCACCAAAGATCATCATTGTTTTTTCGTTATAGAACAAATCGTTGTCTAGACCAGCATAACCAGTTGCCATAGAACGCTTAATCACCATGATTGTACGCGCTTTATGAGCTTCAAGAATCGGCATACCATAAATCGGTGAGCTTGGGTCATCTTTTGCAGCTGGGTTTACAACGTCGTTTGCACCAATTACAAGTACTACATCTGTTGCAGGGAAGTCTGAGTTGATCTCATCCATTTCCAAAATGTCTTCATATGCTACGTCTGCTTCAGCAAGTAGTACGTTCATATGACCAGGCATACGACCTGCAACCGGATGAATTGCAAAACGAACGCGAACACCTTGCTCTTTCAAAAGTTCACACAACTCTTTTACAGCATTTTGTGCACGACCTTGCGCCATACCATAACCAGGTACAATCACAACGCTGTCCGCATTTGACATTAAGAAGCCAGCATCATCAGCAGAACCTGAACGGTAGTTACGTTGAACTTGTTCACCTTTATCTGCAGATGCAACTGCTGCACCACCCATTGCTCCACCAAACAATACATTGATGATCGAACGGTTCATTGCTTTACACATGATGTACGACAGAATCGCACCAGATGAACCTACAAGCGAACCTGCAACGATCAACATGTTGTTTTCAAGAGTAAAACCAATACCTGCCGCTGCCCAACCAGAGAATGAGTTAAGAAGCGATACCACTACAGGCATATCACCACCACCCACCGGTGCAATCCAAACCCAACCAAATGCAAGTGCAAGTGCTGTCATTGCCCAGAAAGCAGTCATGTTGCCAGTTGTAAAGAAGTAGAAACCACAAGCCAACATCGCAACAAAGATAAGTGCTTGAACAGGTTTAACCCATGCACCAGAAATTGTTTTAGCCCATTTTTTCGCAGCCAATTTACCGTAGGCAAACACAGATGCGGTAAAGGTAATCGCACCAACGAAACAACCAACAAACAATTCAAATAAATGAACCTTACTCATGTGTGCATGCTGCACGCCAGCTGCTGTTAAAGCCGCCTCATTTTGAGCGAATAGTTCAGTAAGTTGGTTGTTATGTAAAATTGCAGCAATCGCAATGAGAACAGCAGCCAAACCCACTAATGAGTGCATAAGCGCAACAGTTTCTGGCATTTGCGTCATTGGCACTGTACGTGCACGCGCAATACCCACGATTGCACCTAACACCATTGCCCCAACGATCATCCAGATGACTGGGTTATTCGCAACAAAGAAGGTTGTTACAACCGCAATCGCCATTGCGATCATACCGTAACGGTTACCTTGAATTGCTGTTTTAGGGCCAGATAAGCCACGAAGCGTCAAGATAAAGAGGATTGCGCCAACAAGGTACAACCAGTTTGCATTTGCTTGAATAAATTCCATGTCAAAGCCCTCTTATTTCTTTTGCTTAGGCTTGAACATTTCCAGCATGCGTGCAGTTACTGCAAAGCCACCGAAAATATTAATGCTTGCCAAAAATACTGCAATCGCACCGAGTACGCTCACCACATTCACACTTTGAAATGCAACGTTAGCATCTACACCTAAAACTGGCAGACCTACAGTTTGCAACATCGCACCTACCACAATAATAGATGACAAAGCATTAGTTACCGCCATAAGTGGTGTATGCAAAGCTGGCGTAACACCCCAAACCACGTAATAACCTACGAAGATGGCAAGGACGAAAATTGTAATAGTTTCAACCATGAGAAATCTCCTTAACCACGCTTAAGCAGTACTTGACCGCCATGAGTGACCAATAGGGCTTTTTGGATTTCGTCTTCCTGATTAATCACAAAGTTTTTCTCTTTGTCGAATAAGGTCTCTACGAAATTAAAAACGTTACGCGCATACAATGCAGAAGCTTCTGTTGCTACAGTTGCCGGAATATTTGGAATACCCAAAATTTTCACGCCATTTTCTGTAAACACAGTCTCACCAACTTTAGAGCCTTCAACGTTACCACCAGTTTCAACAGCCATATCTAAAATGACAGAGCCCGGTTTCATCTTGGCAACAGTTTCAGCTTTAATCAGACGCGGCGCATCACGACCTGGTAACAATGCAGTAGTAATCACGATATCAGCATTAGAAACAGCTTTATCTACAATCGCAGCTTGGTCTTTGATGTATTGCTCACCCGGCATCCATCCATAACCATTTTTAGCGGCATCTGCTGCACGTTGTTGCTCTTCTTCAGACATTGGGACGTCTAACCACTTACCACCTAAAGACTCAACTTGATCTTTAGCTGTAGGACGTAAGTCTGTCGCTTCAACAATTGCACCTAAACGTTTTGCAGTTGCAATCGCCTGTAGACCAGCAACCCCAACCCCCATGATCACAACACGCGCAGGCTTTACAGTACCCGCAGCAGTCATAAGCATTGGGAACATGCGTTGATATTCAGCAGCAGCAAGTAAAACTGACTTATAACCAGCTAAGTTTGCTTGAGAAGACAACACATCCATGTTTTGTGCACGAGAAAGCGTACGAGGAAGCAGTTCTAAAGCAAAAGCAGACACTTGTTGATTCGCAAACTGATCTAGCTCGGTATTACGATAAGGATCAAACATTGCTACAACAGCAGTATTTGCTGCAAGTTTCTGAATTTCCCCGCCCTGTGGTGCGCGAACTTTCAAAATAATTTGACTACCCGTATAGGCATCATCCGTAATGGTTGCACCGACCTGTTCATAAGCACTGTCAATGTACGCAGCCTTTACACCAGCACCACGTTCAATCACAACGCTATGACCAGCGCTAATCAACTTCTTTACTGTCTCTGGCGTAGCAGCTACACGATTTTCACCGACGACAGTTTCGGTTGGGATTCCGATCTGCATGAGCGTTCCTCAAGCTAATTTCTCATTGTCAAAAACATTGCAAGCTGCAATGTTTCCCCCATGTGTATTCTTTGTACAGAATTTGGATTCTAATTGAACTTTTTTAAAATACCACCCACTATTTATTTAATAAATACCCATATTTTGAACTGATGATTCACGATATTAGTTTAGAGGTGTAACATAGGAAGATTTTTCTTTTTTTGCAGACAATAGTCTCTCTTATACAGTCCTGTATATGAAAATTTCTTTATCTTCGTTTCAAATCGGGTCTTTTTTTGCTCTTTGCTCTGCGTTTCTATTCAGTACAAAAGCAATCTTTATTAAACAGACTTATGCCCTTTCTCCATTAGTAGACGGTACGGTCCTGATGGCTTTACGCATGTTAAGCGCTTTACCGTTCTTTCTATTAATTTGCTGGTTTAACAGGCATCATAATCAGGGCATAAAAAAGAAGGATTGGCTAATTTTAATTTTTGCCGGTCTATTAGGCTACTACTTTGCAAGTTGGCTCGATTTCATGGGCCTTATGTTTATTAGTGCCTCTTTAGAACGAATTATTCTATTTTTATATCCCACGCTTACAGTCATCGTATCAAGCTTACTCTACAAACAAAAATTAGATGTAAAAAGTTTCTTTGCCATTTTTCTTAGTTATGGTGGAACCGTGCTGGTTATGCTTCAGGAGCACAACAACGCACCAATTCAGGGCAACTTCTGGTTAGGGACAAGTTTCGTATTTGCAAGTGCCGTGGCTTTCGCTGGCTATTTGTTGCTGACGCCACCTCTCATTAAGAAATTTGGCTCTTGGAATTTCACAGGGTTAGCCTTAACCGTGGCCTGTATCGGCACATTAACTCATTACGCATTAAGCACACCTCATCCAATTCAACTCCTATTACAACTCCCTTCTAGTGTAATTTGGTATGGCATTGGCTTAGGCTTTTTAGTTACCGTGTTACCTACCGTTATGCTCATGCAAAGTATTGAACGATTAGGTGCCTCTCAATCTGCAATGATTGCTTCAATTGGACCAGTTTTAACGATTTTGCTTGCCGTTGCTTTTTTAAATGAACATCTCAATATGTGGCAATGGGTCGGCTGCCTTCTTAATATTGTCGGCGTCATGATGATTACACTTAGAAAGAAAAGACTAAAACATTAAATTCTCTTGACCTCAACTTAAGTTGAGGTTGGATACTCATCTAAATTTTAATAAACGGTTGAGTTCCAATGAGTCAAGAAATTTTTAAAATCATAAATCCATCAACTTTATATGACCCAACGCCAAACGCTTATAGTCATGTTGCTGTAGTGGAAAGCTTTAAGAATATTATTCATGTAGCAGGTCAAGGAGGCGAAAATTCCCAAGGTGAATTAAGCCCAAGTTTTGAAGAACAAGCGAATCAAGTTTTTGATAATATTCAACATGCTTTAAAAGCGGCCAATGCAGAGCTTAGCAATATTGCTGTATTGAGAGTTTTAGTTGTTGACCACTCGGTCGAAAAACATCAAATTCTGATTAAAATTATGCAAAATTTATGGAAAAATCATCCTTTTCCTGCCTGTACACTTATTCCTGTGCCGCGCCTTGCACTAGAACACATGCTTATTGAAGTTGAAGCAACGGCATACACCCAATAAAACTGAGAGAACGTCATGTCTACCCCTGAAGATATCAGTCAAAATAAACCTTTGCTTTGGTTGATGGCAGCAGCATGCGGTTTATGTGCAGGTGTGAATTATTATTGTCAGCCTCTAATTCACTCTATTCAGCAAGAGTTTGCTGTAACTCAAGCACAAGCCGCTTTAACAGTGACATTTGCTCAGGTGTCTTATGCCCTCGGTTTACTCTTTATTGTCCCATTGGGTGATATTGTCAATAAAGCCAAAGCTATTCCGTTTTTGATGGTACTTTGCGCAGTTGGTCTATTTACATCTGCTTTTGCCGTAAACTTACCCATGTTGTGGATTGGTACAATTTTAGCGGGATTGTTTTCTGTTGCTGCCCAAGTCCTCATCCCACTTGCCACAATGACCGTAAAACCCGAAAAAACTGGCGAGATCATTGGTTTTTTAATGAGTGGCTTATTGGTCGGGATTTTACTCTCTACCAGTCTAGCTGGCTTATTTTCCAACCTTTTTCACTGGAAAGTAGTGTATGTCGTCAGCGGCGTATTAATGCTTCTGTTGGCATTTACTTTAAAAAGCCGCTTGCCTTATGTCTTGCGTATGAAAATGAACTATGGACAAATATTTGTTTCCATGGCTCAACTCTTAAAAGAGGAAAAGCGACTATTATTAAGAGCGCTTACAGGTGCTTTCGCCTTTGCCGCAGTAAGTATTTTGTATTCCACCATCGCCTTACTTTTGACTTCGGCACACCATTTGCCCGATCTATTTATCGGACTAGTCCCACTAGTCGGTATCTTTGGGGCATTATCAACACGCTATATTGGTAAATATGCCGACCAAGGCTACACAAGGTTACTTACGTGGATGGGTTGTGGACTGTTTTTGGTGAGCTGGCTTTGTTTCTATTTCGGACAAACCCTCCTTCCTAGTTATGTTATTGGCTTTGCTTTAATTCAATTAGCACTCGCGCTCGTTCATACCAGCAACCAGAGCATTATTTTCCGTTTACGTCCAGATGCTAAATCTCGTATTAATGCCATCTATATGACAACTTATTTTATTGGAGGAGCTGGTGGCTCTGCCTTAGGGATTTTTGCTTGGAATCATGGCGGGTGGACTATGACATGTGTTGCAGGTGTAGCTCTTGTTCTGCTTTGTATTTTATTTAGTGTCATTGATGCTTTCTTACAAAAAAAGCAGCTCGCTCACTCATAAAGTAAATTGTTATAAATCATCTCCCTATATTCAACATAAGGGTGGTTATAAATTACTCGGTTAAATGCCACTGTCGATTCAAGGCTAAACCCCGTATAATGCTGCCCTTTCATTAATTTAGCGACTTTTGGGTCTATTGGCTATGCAATCACTTCAATCGTTACAACCTCGTATTTCTGTCGCACCTATGATGGACTGGACTACAAAGGACTACCGATTCTTTGCACGCTTGTTTAACCCAAACGTTGTGCTATACACCGAAATGGTGACTACAGGCGCGATTTTATTTGGCGATGCAAAACGTCATTTAGACTATAACCCTCAAGAACACCCAATCGTATTACAACTTGGTGGTTCAAACCCACAAGAGCTTGCCACTTGCACAAAAATGGCTGAAGACTGGGGCTACGACGAAGTCAACCTGAATGTAGGCTGCCCAAGTGACCGCGTACAGAACAATAAAATCGGCGCATGTTTAATGGCAGAGCCAGACTTGGTTGCTGAGTGCATTCACAGCATGCAAAAAGCAGTAAAGATTCCTGTAACAGTCAAACACCGTATTGGTATCGATGACATGCAGTCTTACGAAGAAATGCTACATTTCGTAGATACTGTCGCTGCAACAGGTTGTACTTATTTTGTTGTGCATGCCCGTATTGCTATTTTGAAAGGTTTGTCTCCAAAAGAAAATCGAGAAGTTCCTCCTTTACGCTACGAAGATGTATACCGCTTAAAGCAAGAACGTCCGCACCTAACCATTGAAATTAACGGCGGAATTAAAACTTTTGCCGAAACTCAAGCTCATTTACAACATGTTGATGGTGTCATGATTGGCCGTGAAGCCTACCATAACCCTTACCTACTTGCTGAGCTCGGCCAACTTTGGAATTTAGAAGCACCAGATCGATTCGATATTATGGAACAAATGCTGCCTTATATTGAGCAACGCATGGCTGAAGGTGCCCCCCTTTCAATCATTACACGTCATATTTTAGGTTTATTCCAAAACTTACCGGGTGCTCGTAAATGGCGTCAGGCGCTAAGTGGCGGAAACGCAAAAACTTTAGCTGATGTTGAAAATGCAATTCAGAACATGCGAGCAGCTATGATTCGCACTGAAGAGTATGTAAAAGAGCAGCAGGTTTAAGTTGACAACGACTTCTTAAATTGTAAGAAAATGTGGCATTTTAAATCAGAGACTTAGATTTTGAGTATATTCGCAAATGTTGGAACAAAATATTCAAATTTAAGCTCTGATTAGTTATTTATTTACAATGATATCAATAATTTAAATTTCACTATTTTTGACCACCTCTTTTACTAAGTAGATTTTCGCTCCAAGGCAGACACCTCTGGAAAAAAGATACGTTATTACATAACATACACAAAACTTTTAAGATACGCCTATTAGTATCTCTGAACGCCACAGGTAGGTGGTGATTTTTTTAATATGGATATGGGTAGCACGGTAGAGATTTCACGATGATTATTTATGACGGACAAGTAGCTGATAATTACATGTATCAGGATTCAAATCAGGCAGCCATTGTTGTATCGCACAGCGCACCAAGCCTCCCTTATCCTTTCACCATGAAACCCAATAATCATCAAACTCAAACTTCAACCAACCCACCGATCGATGTAGAAAAGTTTGTAGAAAAATTAGAAAGCGTTACTTCTAGACGCAGTAAAGCTAGATGCGCACGTAGTATCCGTCTTGCACTCGAATCTGCTGGTGCTAATGTTGAAAACCATCCAATCGCAGCTTCAGATTGGGGCGATACTCTCAAAAAGATTGGCTATAAACAAATTGATCCAGCCTTCGACGAACCTCAAGAAGGTGACATTTACATCATTCACAGAACCCGCAACCACGTTTATGGACACATCGCCGGATATACTGGAAGTGAGTGGGTTTCTGACTTCAAACAAAGTAGTTATGATGTCTATAAAGACGATAATGTTACTTATACTTATTATAGATTAGCTGCCTAATCAATTTCCTAAAATTGAAAAATTTGATGAATGCGTTCGGCACAATGTTGAATTATTTCATCATGATCTTTTCTATAAACCAAAACTACTTCCGAAAGTGATAGCTGATCGGTTAAAGGCAATAGTTTTACCTGAGCAGGCAAGATCTGCTGAAATTCTTTAGGCACAATACTTACACCAACATTTGCAGCTACAAGTTGTAACTGTGAAATCTTACGCGACTGAATTGGAGCTTTTTGTGGGGTAAATCCTGCGGCTAAACATAGATTTGAGACCAAATAGCTTAATCCACCTCTTTTAGAATGGGGTGTAGAAACAAAGTATTCTTCTTTTAAATCTTTGACTTCGACCTTCTCTTTATTTGCAAATTTAGCATGATCAATCTGCACGGCCACCATTAAAGGTTCTTCATATAATTTAATAACATTGACGTCATCTAGTGTATGCCGAACTGGCGGTCTAATTAAACCAATATCAATCTCCCCATTCAGTAAAGCCAAAATTTGATGCTCAGATGACAACGTGTTTATCTCAAAGTTAATTTTTTGCGTTAAGCTAATTTCTTTTAATATCTGAACCTTTTTATCATCCATAATAATACTGCTCGAATGAGCAATTTTAATCTGACGATTTTTTCCTTCTGCAATATTCTTAGAAACTCCAATGATCTCATTTAAATAATGCATATTATCTTTAATTTTTTTATAGAAGACCTCTCCTGCCGCCGTGAGTTTTACTTTCTTATCAGTACGATCAAATAACTGAAAATCAATTTCTTCCTCTAATAGCTTCATTTGCCGACTTAAAGCAGACTGAGCAATGAATAATTTCTCTGAAGCAGCGGTAAAGCTCCCTTCTTCAACAATTTTTATAAAATATTGGAATTGTTTTAATGTGAGCATAACCATCTCAAAATTAGATTATTAGGTCTATTTTATATATTAGATTAGATAGATAGCCTTCGCTAGAATTTTATCAAGACCATTCAATTGATTGAATTATTCATGAAGTATTTAAAAGGGTTTGTCATTTTCACCGTTGTTGTTCTAATTTTATGGTGCTTTAAATTTTATGATCAGCAGTTACCCACACAACCCAAACAAGACAACATAGAGCTGTATGATTAAATAATAGTTTCTCTCAAAAATAAAAAGGCATGCACTTACATAAGCACATGCCTTTTCAATATTTAAATTAGGCTTTCTTTAAATCAAGCTTTTTCAAAACTTCAGCCACAGCAATCATAGCAAAGCTTGAAGTCACCACTACCGCTGAACCATAGCCACCACAACGTAATCCCGCCGATGGGCAAATATCTGCACTAGAAAATGGATTATCGATTGAATAAATACAGGTAATACCAAATTTCTCTTTTGGCTTTTTACAAATACCTCGAGCACGAAGCTGGCTACGGAGCTTCGCTAACATTGGATCTTGTTCTGTTTTTGATAAATCAGCTACGCGGATTTTAAGGGGATCGATCTTACCACCTGCTCCGCCTGAAACAATCAAAGGAATTTTATTAAAACGACAATGAAGCATCAAAGCCAATTTTGCTTTAACGTCATCGATGCAGTCCAAAACAATGTCTGGTACAGGGTTTAAAAGCTCTGTGACATTTTCAGGCGTTAAAAAGTCATCAATAATATTAACTTTAATACGTGGGTTAATTTGGCGGCAACGTTCCGCCATAATTTCAACTTTTTCACAGCCCAAAGTTGATGTCATCGCAGGTAGCTGACGGTTTACATTTGATGCTGCAACCACATCCATATCGACTAATGTAATCTCACCAATACCTGTACGCGCTAAAGCTTCTACCGCCCAACTGCCGACACCACCAATACCAATCACCATCACATGACTTTTTTCATAGTGCTGGAACGATGAATCACCATAAACTTTGGCTACACCTGCAAAACGGCGGTCATATTCATCTTGTTGGAGATCGGTCATTGCTACTCTTTGGGGATATAAAACACGGGAGGTATTTTACCTCAATCAATTGGTATCGCATATCTTTTACGATATTATGAGTGGGAAAAGCTCCTTAGAACTTATTAATAATGAATCAAGAATTTAATCAAAAAATTATCTTATGTATTCCTGGTATTTGGGAAAATCATCAAGCTCTATTACATGCCCTACTTGTTAATGAAACTGGATATATTTATGCGGGCTCAATTATTAAATCTTTAACAAACGAATATTACGCTGAAGTTGAAGAATATGAAAATGATCCGAATGTCAGTGAGGTTTTTAGATCATTTAGTCTAGGTCGTTTTTCTGAAAGCGAATTAAAAAAAATTGAACAACATAATATGGTTATTTATGTTGTTTGTGATGGAGGATCAATAGAGTTAGCACAACAAGCTCTGTTATTAGGTCAGACCCTCATGAAAGCAGGTGGCTTAGCAATTAAAGTTGAGACTTCGGGTCTTACACACCTTAAAAGCGATTGGCTTAGCTATAACGCTGAAAATATATTAGATCTATTTAAAGCCTTTATCCCTATTATTTCTGATGATAATTTACTCTACTCTTGTGGAATGCAGCAATTCGGCAAACCAGATGGATGTATAAACCTAAAGGTAGATCAAGCATCCTATATTTTGAATAACTTCTTGTTATATCTTCTTATAGAAAACCCAGAGTTATTAGAAAATCAAACTTTTTCGGCTGATGAAGAATCAGAACCACTAAAGCTTTCCCTAAAAGCATCTAGCGATTTTTTTGATGTAGATTCACTATATTTTAATCCATTCGATGTTTGGGTACTGACGTCATCATTTAGCTGGAAGAAATTATTTAAATTTAGTTAGATTTTCATAAAAAGAAACCCCATATTTTACGGGGTTTCTTTTTTAACTAACCAGCAATCAAATTCCGAAGTACATAATGCAAAATACCACCCGCCTTAAAGTACTCGACCTCATTTAACGTATCAATTCGACATAACACATTAAAATGGCTCGCTACTCCATTTGGTCCTTTGACATCAACTTCAAGAATTTGATGAGGCTGAACGCCATCAGACAAACCTCGAATTGATATCACCTCATGACCAGTTAAGTTGAGAGATTGTCGAGTTTGTCCATCAATAAACTGTAATGGCAACACGCCCATACCTACCAAGTTTGAACGGTGAATACGCTCAAAACTTTCAGCAATGACAGCTTTTACACCTAACAAGTTCGTTCCTTTAGCAGCCCAGTCACGTGAAGAACCCGTTCCGTATTCTTTACCAGCAATAATCACAAGCGGTGTATGTTCTTGTTGGTAACGCATTGCTGCATCATAAATAGCGAGCTTTTCACCACTTGGCACATGAATGGTATTACCACCCTCTTCACCACCAAGCATTTCGTTCTTAATACGAATGTTGGCAAAAGTACCTCGCATCATGACTTCATGATTACCGCGTCGAGAACCATAGGAGTTAAAGTCTTTTGGCTCAACACCTTGCTCTTGTAAGTATCGACCTGCTGGGCTGTCTTTTTTGATATTACCAGCCGGTGAAATATGGTCAGTCGTTACCGAGTCACCAAGCACTGCCAAAATACGCGCCTGTTCAATATTTTTAATTGGTTTTGGTGGCTCACCAATTCCTTCAAAGAATGGCGGATGGCGGATATAAGTCGAATCATCCGCCCATTCATAAGTTTTACTTTTCGGAATCTGAATGGATTGCCAGCTTTCATCACCATCAAACACCGCAGCATATTCTTTATGGAACATCTCTGTATTTACTTTCTGTAAGACAGCATCAATTTCTGCCTGACTTGGCCAGATATCTTTTAAATAGACAGGTTGTCCATCTTTACCTTGCCCAATAGGTTGCGTAGTCAAATCGGTACGAATATTACCAACTAAACCATATGCCACTACCAAAGGTGGCGAAGCAAGCCAGTTTGTTTTAACTAATGGATGTACGCGTCCTTCAAAGTTACGGTTACCAGAAAGTACTGATGCAACATTTAAATCATGGCATTGAATTGCATCTTCCACTGGCTCCGGTAGTGGACCTGAGTTACCAATACAAGTTGTACAACCATATCCCACCAAGTTATAGCCCAACTCATCTAAATACGGCGTAAGTCCAGCAGCCAGCAAATAGTCAGTCACGACTTTAGAACCTGGTGCAAGAGAGCTTTTCACCCACGGTTTACGCTGCAAACCTTTTTCAATCGCTTTTTTAGCAAGTAAACCTGCTGCTAGCATTACACTTGGGTTAGAAGTATTGGTACAAGAGGTAATTGCCGAAATAACAACATCACCATGATTTAATGGATAAGTTTTTCCTTCAATCACGCAAGAAGGACTTTCATGTTGGATATTTGCTTTTTTTGCCTCGACAGCAGTGCCGCCACCGCCTTCATTTTCTAAACGCTCTTTAGCTTCTTTGGCTGGTTTTAAAGTTAACTCCATAAGGGCATTAAAGGTTTTCGGCACCTCTGATAAAAGCACTCGATCTTGTGGACGTTTTGGTCCTGCTAGACTTGCCTGAACCGTACTCATATCAAGGCTTAAAGTATCGGTGAAAACAGGTTCATCACCCGCATTACGCCATAAACCTTGCGCTTTGCTATACGCTTCGACTAGTTCAATACGATCACTTTGACGGCCAGTTAATTTCAAATAACCCAAAGTCACTTCATCAATCGGGAAGAAACCACAAGTCGCACCATACTCTGGTGCCATGTTGGCAATGGTCGCTCGGTCAGCCAGTGGTAAATCGGCTAAACCATCTCCATAGAACTCTACAAATTTACCCACTACCCCTTTCTGACGAAGCATTTGAGTAATGGTCAGCACCAAATCAGTTGCCGTAATCCCTTCTGGTAATTTTCCTGTGAGTTTAAAACCAATGACCTCAGGAATAAGCATCGAAATCGGTTGGCCCAACATAGCCGCTTCGGCCTCAATTCCGCCCACACCCCAACCTAAAACACCTAAACCATTAATCATGGTGGTATGTGAGTCTGTACCCACTAAGGTGTCAGGGAAAGCAAAGGTTTGTCCATTATCTTCACCTAGCCACACCGCTTGAGCCAAATATTCTAAATTGACCTGATGGCAAATCCCCGTACCCGGTGGCACTACACTAAAGTTATTAAATGCAGACTGTCCCCAACGTAAAAATTGATATCGCTCACCATTACGCTGCATCTCGATTTGTACGTTTTCTTCAAACGCCTGATCATCGGCAAAATAATCAACCATGACAGAGTGGTCAATGACTAAGTCTACAGGAGATAATGGATTAATTTTTTCAGGGTCACCACCCGCTTGCGCCATCGCTGCTCGCATTGCAGCTAAATCAACCACTGCAGGCACACCCGTAAAATCTTGCATTAAAACCCTTGCAGGTCGATATTGAATTTCTTGATCTGAGGTGCGGTTTTTTAGCCATTCTGCTAAAGCATGGATGTGTTCCGTTTTAACGCTATGCTGATCTTCAAACCGTAATAAGTTTTCCAATAATACTTTTAAAGATTTCGGCAGTTTGGCAATATCCCCTAGCGTTTTCTCTGCTTGGGCTAAGCTAAAAATCTGATAATTGCTGGAACCTACTGTTAGCGTCTGTAAAGCATTAAAACTATTGATATTGCTATACTTAGCCATTGGGTTATCCTCCCACGTCTGGCAATGTTATTTTTCACGTTTTTACATGTTGTTTTCTTACTTTAAGCTTCTTTTTTAATCGCTGTGTTTTGTTTTAGTTACTATTTCTAATCTTTGATTTTTATTACGATAATTTCAATGCAGTAAGAGAGTTTTTCCACAGCAACTTAGCCAAATCTGGCTCTGGCATATTTAAATTTTCAGCCAGACTTTGTAAAACATAGGGCAAATTAACAGGGGTATTACGAGTCCGCTGTTCTGTTGAGGTTTGACAGCAAAGCGGTGTCATATCTGGACAATCTGTTTCAATCACCAAGTGCTCTGCACCTATAGCCTGCACAACCGTATGAAGTTTTTTTGCATTTGGATTGGTAATCTGCCCCGTCACACCAATTTTAAAACCAAGCTTAATAAGACCCTTTGCCTCTTCTACTCCACCACTAAAGGCATGAGCAATTCCGCCAAATTTAAATTTTTGAGCTTTTAATATAGCAAGCACATCACCGTGCGCTTTTCGAATGTGGAGTAACACTGGTTTTTGGTATTGGGTTGCAAGCTCTAACTGAGCTGCAAAATATTGTTTTTGCTTTGCATATACATCTGGCTGCTTATGTTCTTTCAAGAAAGTATCTAAGCCAATTTCACCTACAGCCACGCAGTTTTCTTGCTGCAAGATTTGTTCAAGATGAGAAAGATGCTCTGGTTGATGCTGTTCAATATAAAACGGGTGTAAGCCTGGTGCTAAATAAGAAGTAGGCACATTTTCCCAACTTTTTAACTGATGATTAGTCTGCACCAACTCATCAAAACGTGACTGTAGAAAGCCAATTAAAACCAAAGCATCTACACCCACTTTTTTAGCCTCGAGTGCTAGCTGCTGCCGATCTTCATCAAAATCGGCAACATCGAAATGGGTATGGGTATCAAACAAATGCATTAGCCAGCACTTTTTGCAACTGGTGCCGAAGCTGGTTTGGCTTTAGGCTGTGGCAAATACTCTTCTTTCAATACATCTTGCAATTGGTCATAAGGAATGACTAATCGAGGGAGCCCAACCACGTATGGGCCAATTTCATACTCACCGTATTGAAGGATTAAACCTTGCTCACCCAACAAGAAGTTATTAGATAATTTAAATGGCCATGCTTGTTCATAGTCAGCAACATTATCAGCCAATTTAGAGTCCGTCACCCATGTCTTAAAGGCTTCATGCGCTAACTTCTCTAAAGTTGCTTTTTGCTGAGGACGTAATAAATCTTCAAGCTTAATTTGCTTTTGCTCTTTTAAATCAAAATTATAATAATGCTGTGCAGCAGAGCCATGAGCCCCACCTAAATAACTACTACTGTTAAGCACTACAGTTACAACTTTACCTTGAGCCTGCAAAATCTTAGGTTTAACTAAAAGATTAATCTGATGATTACTACTTAAAGCTTTTAACTCATTATCTAGATCAATAAATGAATTTGCATAGCGCTGCACCTGTGCATCAAAGCTATTTTTTTGCTCTGCACCCGCAACTGCTGAAGTTTCTGCTTTTTGTTCCGCTTGCGTGCCCTTAGCATCAGGTTCAGCAATTTCTAAAATTTGATTTAATGTACTTAAGATTTGTTGATCTATAATTTTGTCAATAAAAGGAAAATTACTCTGTAAGCGCTCTACCGTAAATTCTGGACAAGTTTTACCATCACAATCAGGTAAAACCACCTTACTAGGAGTTGTTTCACCCTTCAAAGTCAACTCTACTGGCTTTTGTTCTTGAACAGTTGATTTCTGCTGCTCTTGAGAATCCTTAGGATCAGCTTTAGGTTGGCATGCTGCCAGAAATATAGCAGAAGCAAGCAAAGTTAATCGCAGTGAAGCTTTAGAAGATAACATCATATTTTGCCTTTTATTCTAAGGAGATTACGCTGTGCCTTTCTAAGAAATTAGCGCATATAAATAGAGGTTGCAAATTCTGCTACTATCTTAAAACATTTGTTCATAAACCTCGGGTTGTAATATTTTTTTGGTCTGTTCTTTAGATAAATAAATATCGAGCTGTGGAGCTTCTTTAGTAATCTGGTTTGCCTGATAATGTAAGCCAACCCCTTCACCATCAAAGAACCAATCTGCCTGCCCCCAATATAAAGTTTTTGGTGCTTCTTTCTTTATGTCAGCAGTCTGCTTTTTTAACCAGTCTTGATATGCCACCTGCACCATTTGATGCACAGTAGTTTGTTGATCTTTTTTCAAAACATCTAATAAAGTTAAGCTCTTATGCAGTTTTCGGTCAGCCACAAAAAAGTAATAACGGTCTTTAATCGTGAGCTCTTCTTGCTTGGTATCAAGTCCTAATTGCAATAAAACATATTGGTTACGCTGCGATGCAATACGGGTATGAAGATGCAATTCATAAGCCCGATTCTTTGAATATTTATCTTGCCATTCATCAGACTTTTTAACATAGG
Organism: Acinetobacter sp. 22512; assembly: GCF_052044755.1. Classification (NCBI taxonomy): domain Bacteria; kingdom Pseudomonadati; phylum Pseudomonadota; class Gammaproteobacteria; order Moraxellales; family Moraxellaceae; genus Acinetobacter; species Acinetobacter sp. 22512. Next base: position 72,725 of record NZ_JBQENP010000003.1, read on the forward strand.
CATTAATGGCTTGCTGCAAACTTAAGTCTTTTTTCAAATCAATTTGATCTTGAATTACCTTAGCCTGACTTTTCGCGATCCATTCATTTAGCCATGCATCTTGAGTCTTTATCGTTTGAATATCGACATCAATACAATTTTTCTTCTCACAAAATGGCAAAGCATAATCAGCTTTTACTTGTTGCAAGTTTAGAAATGGGAGTACTTCAGCTTTCTCTATATTTTGATTTTGGTTAGAAGCTGATTTCATTTGAGAAGATGATGAAGGTTGAAAGCTTTTCCAGACAAAAAGGCAAATAGCTAAAAGTAATATGATTACCGCAACTAAAAGTGCAATAACTGTCTTTCTATTCAAATTCATTTCATCATCCTTTCTTATTTTTCAAAACAAAACAGCTTCTGTTCGAAGCTGTCTGTCAAATCTTAAAGATTAGTGTTCACGCGTGTTACGGAACTGAATATCAGGCCAACGCTCTTGCATAATCTGCAAGTTCACACGACTTGGTGCAAGATAAGTTAAGTGACCACCACCATCGATAGAAAGCTGATCATGTGCTTTTTTCTTAAATTCATTGAGAATCTTGTCATCATCACAATGAATCCAACGAACCGTATTAACACTTACAGGCTCATACACGCAGTCAACTTTATATTCTTCTTTCAGACGGTAAGCAACAACGTCAAACTGAAGCACACCCACTGCACCCACAATCAAATCATTGCTAATTTGTGGCATAAATACCTGAGTTGCGCCTTCTTCAGACAACTCTTTCAAACCTTTTTGCAATTGTTTTGACTTTAATGGATCTTTCAAACGCACACGACGGAACATCTCTGGTGCGAAGTGAGGAATACCTGTGAAATGTAGATCTTCACCACTTGTGAAAGTATCACCAATTTGAATTGTGCCATGGTTATGCAAACCAATAATATCACCTGGCCACGCTTCTTCTAGATGTTCACGTTCACCCGCAAGGAATGTCAATGCATCACTAATACGAACATCTTTACCAATACGTACGTGATTCATTTTCAAACCTTTTTCATATTTACCTGAGCAAATACGCATAAAGGCAATACGGTCACGGTGTTTCGGATCCATGTTTGCTTGAATCTTAAAGACGAAACCAGAAAAACCTTCTTCTTTAGCATCGACAACACGCTCTTGTGTTGGATGCGCTTTAGGTTCTGGTGCCCAATTCATAAATGCGTCTAACACGTGGTCAACACCAAAGTTACCTAATGCTGTACCAAATAGAACTGGAGTTTGTTTACCTTGTAAAAATAATTCGCGGTCCAAAGGCTCATTCGCCATTTGTACGAGCTCAAGTGACTCTTCAAAAGACGCCCAAGCCAGCTCACCTACTTTTTCACGGATATCTGCATGGTCATAGCCATCGCGTACTTCAATATCTGTAATAGTTGAACCAAAACCTGCTTTGTAGACATACAATTTGTTTTCAAGAATGTTGTATACACCCGCAAAATCACGCCCCATCCCTAATGGCCATGTAATTGGTACACAGCGAATATTGAGGACATTCTCAATTTCATCCAGTAACTCAAGTGGTTCACGAATCTCACGGTCCATCTTGTTTACAAATGAAATGATCGGAGTGTCACGCATACGACAAACTTCCATCAATTTGATGGTACGTTCTTCGACACCTTTTGCACCATCAATCACCATTAATGCAGAGTCAACTGCAGTTAGGGTACGATAAGTATCTTCAGAGAAGTCTTCATGCCCCGGTGTATCAAGTAAGTTAATGGTGTGACCTTTATAAGGAAACTGCATAACAGAAGTGGTAATAGAAATTCCACGCTCTTTTTCCATTTCCATCCAGTCAGATGTAGCTGCGCGGTCAGATTTACGGCTTTTTACCATCCCTGCAACCTGAATTGCTTTACCCCATAACAGTAATTTCTCTGTCATGGTCGTTTTACCGGCATCGGGGTGGGAAATGATGGCAAATGTGCGGCGTTGAGCAACCTGTGCCGCTAACTCATCTTTAAAACTCATGAAATACACCTACTGCGGAGATTGCAGTGCCAAAGACCTAAAGTCGATCAAAATAAAAATTGGCGTAATTGTAGCAGATTTATAGAACTGTTTAATGATTGTTGATAAGCCATGAGTTATTCACAAACTTTTTAGATCTTTTTTGAGAATGTAGTTTAGCTCCTTAGAAATTTTACAATTAAAAAAGCCCACCTGTTTAAGATGGGCTTGATTAAGACTTAATAGAATCTTTACGCCAATTTCTTTTCTTCAATGAATTGAACATCGGCAATTTGTGCATCCCAGAACTCATTCCATAAAGCACAGTAATCAATACATAGCTTGGTTAAGCTTTCATAATCATCTTTTGTAATTGCTTGTGCTAATGCAAACCACAAGTCATCTTCATGATCGTCATCAGCAGCCTCAGATGTTTCATCCGTAGATACCCCATGTACATGGTAATAACCACCACCTTCAACATCGATATTTACGAATTTAGTTGCTTGACGTAATGGAGGACTAAAAAGAATGACTTCCTCCTCTGCAACAGCTAATAATGCCACGACGTTAATATAACTATCATAAGAAGATTCTAAAAATGATCTAACCTGATTAGCGATTTTTGATGGTTTATAATTGCGACGGTCAAGTTCCGTTAAACCATAATCATTTAGTAAATCTTCATATAAAGGATAATGAGCATATTCAGGATTACCCAGATAGTAATTATCTTTGTCTAAACCAGGGCGAAAACCAAACTCATCAAGTATATTTAAACTTAATAATACCCGTGGATACATCTTCGCTCCAGAGTGGAGTTTAGGTTCCAATTGTTTTGTTAAAAATTGAGCCTTTAATAAAGCATCAGTAAAAATTTGTACAATCGCATGACGATATTCTAAATGAATAAGAGTCAAACGTTGTTTATCAAGATATCCACCGTTTAACAGTTCAATAGCAGGATGGTTGCAAACTGGTAACTCTGCAATCGTTTTTCTTAACTGTTTAAGAAATTGTAAATTTTCATCCCATTGTTTTGCAGGAATACTATTTTTCATCCCCTGCAATGCTTTTTCTCTTGGATTATTAAAATCTTCAAATTTTTTTAACATAATGATTCTCTGTAAAAAGTTTTTCTTATAGTTAAGTTATAGGCTCTCTCTTTATTACAATTTTGCATTCAATTGCTAAAATAAATTCCGCACACCCATACTTAACAAGTTGATAGTATGTGTATTATCTCAACAAATCAACGGATTAATTAATAATATTTAAAAAAGTAAACTATTACCAATTAAATATATAATATGTTGTTTTTTAAATCAACCAAGCTATTGAATAAATATAATTTTTTAAATACTATAAAATAAGTTTTATTTAAGCTTATACACTTTACAATAGCAAAGTTAATCAAAAAATATCCGCAACGGGGAACCCGATGACAAAAAGAGAAACTATTATAACAACAGCAACATCCCTCTTTAACCAAAAAAGCTATACTTCTATTGGTGTTGATCGCATTATTGCTGAGTCAAATGTTGCAAAAATGACTTTTTATAAATACTTTTCTTCTAAAGAAGCCTTAATTGAAGAATGTCTTTATAAAAGAAATTTAGAGATCCAATATTCAATATTGGAAAAAATAAAAAATACCAACAACCCATTGATTAAATTAAAAAAGATATTTAATTGGTATATCGATTGGATTAATACAGATGACTTTAATGGCTGCTTATTTAAAAAAGCGACAATAGAAGTCATGCAATTGTACCCTTCTATTAAGCATCAAATTAATGAGTATCGGGAGTGGATTTACTCATTAGTTTTCTCAGCTCTTTCAGAGTTAGAAGTAGAAAACACAAAAATCCTAACAGGGCTCTTTCTTAACATTGTAGATGGAATCATTATTGATGGCACTATAAATAAAGGAAAGATTAATCCAGAACAAACGTGGTCTTATATAAACAAAATTATTGAATTAGAAACAGTTCGAGAGTATGCAACTATTTAATTTATAAATTAATTAAATAGTTATATTTTAATAAAGATAAAAAGTATTTTTTAATTCGGTGGAGTCTAATCTCCAACTCCACCCAAAATTTATCCAAACCTTAAAAATTAATATTTCTATTTAGCTTCATCCTCATTAATTCCAATTATTATATAAACTTCACAATATTTTATAATAATTCTTTTTACTCCTTATATTCTATAAAATATAAACATCAATTTGTTAGTAATACTTTATACTTGCAGTATATATTCATAAATTATTATATGTAAAATACTCAACTAACTGAGAAGCTAATACTATTCACTACTACAAATATATAGGTGTTTTTTAGAAGATAAATTTATTTTAATTAATTGTTCTTTAAAGATAAAATTAAAAGGAAATATTAGGTTTAAAAATCGATATAGAAAAGATTAAGCGAAGTGAGCACCTTGAGATTCAATCAGTTGATCGACGTGAACAGGCATTCCTAATAAATACCCCTGAAATTGCTGACAACCTAAACGGGTTAAAATTTCAACTTGCTGTTGAGTTTCCACCCCTTCCGCTGTTACGGTTAAACCTAACTTTTTAGCTAAATGTATTATACTTTCTAATATAACTTCTTCTTTTGAGCCTGGTTTTAAGTCAACGATAAAACCACGATCAATTTTCAATTCATCTACAGGTAAATCTTTTAAATATAAAAAGCTTGAATGGCCTGTTCCAAAATCATCAATTGCGACTCGAATGCCCATATCACGTAGTCGCTCACAAGCTCGAATACTTAAATCAATATGCCGCATTGCTGTTGATTCAGTAATCTCAACAATTAAGTGATGGGGTTGAATTTGATATTTTTTTAACAATGCTTCGAGCGTACTAAATAATTTTTTATTTTCAAACTGTAAGGCCGATAAATTCACTGCGACTGGATAAAATGGGGTGTTACTGCGTTCCCACTCTTGAATTTGCAGGCAAGCTTGCTCAAGTGCCCAATATCCCATTGGAATGATCAAACCCGTTTTTTCTGCACCTTCTATAAACATATGCGGTGTGAGTATTCCTAAAGCTGGATGATTCCAACGGATTAATGCTTCAACACCACAGACCTCAAGATTCGTATTAAATTTTGGTTGGTAATATAGGATGAACTGCTTTTCTTCTACGGCCTTATAAAGATCATTGATCAGTTTTGACTGACTTCTCGTTTCTTGTTGGTGGGTTGAATAACTAAAGATGGTGTAAGTATTTCGGCCTTGTTCTTTAGACATGAGCATCGCGGCATCAGCGTTCATGAGTAAGTCCTGAACATTTTGTCCATGCTCAGGAAATAGTGCCACTCCTAAGCTTGCAGAGATATTAATTTCTTTACCAGAAATCTGATAACTCTCTTGAATCAGCTGTAAAACTTTCTCAGCCAAAATAACTGCTTCATCGGCATTTGTATTTTCAGCAATAAGTAAAAACTCATCACCGCCAATTCTAAGTAGTTTGCACTTCTCATTGAGTTGCCAATGTAAGCGGTTCGCCATCTGAATAAGTAATTGATCACCCACATGATGTCCAAATGCATCATTCACCGATTTAAATCGGTCTAAATCAATATATAAGAAAGCAATTTTCTGGTCTTTGTATCGATGATCTGAAAGTAATACTTCAGCATAATCCACTAAATAAAGGCGGTTAGGTAATTTGGTTAAATTGTCTTGTATAGATAGGTTAGCTAATTCTTTATTTGCCTTACGCAGCTCTAAATTCTGTTGAGTAAGGCGTTGCTCTAACATTGCAACAATAAAACTTGCTACGAGTACCAAACAGGTGACTAGAATAATTGTAAATAATAATAAGTCATGCTCAGCCTGATATTGGCTAATAAATTTATCAGTAATATTCGTCGCAATAAGCGCTGTGTAGTGCATCCCCATAATACTTAAGGTCATCATAACCGAAAATGCGATTTTTAAAGTTAAGCGATATCGTTCAGTGTCTTTTAATTTATAGGCGAGTAAAAACGCTAGCCCTGAACCACTCATTGCAATTAATACAGAAAATAAAAGTAAAAACGAAGTGTAATCTTTTTTATAAACATTAATATTCCAGCCCAACATGCTAATGTAATATGAAGCTGAAATTCCGATTCCCATAATAATCGAGCTCAAAATGAGTCTAAATAAAGGGAGCGTAAAACGCGAAGTCAACCACATCGCAATGCAAGATAACAATGCACTAATGGCATAAGAAATTGCAATTAAAGGAATATTAGAGTGAGCAGTATCAAACAGATGATAAGCTTGTATACCAACAATATGGACGATGCTAATTGCTAAGGCGAGTAGCAATCCATTAATAAATAAAATTAAGGACTCAAATTTCTTATAGACTTGCTTGAATATTAGCTGCTCCATGGAAATTACAATATAACAAATGAAGCCAGCTGCAATAAAAGAGCCGACGATCAATGTGCTATCGTAATCAACATGACCCATATTGGACTTCCATGATTATTCAATACTTTTTTTTATTTTGTTCAACTCATTGCCCAAAATACAATTAAACATGTTAAAGAAATTTTAGTAAATTTGACTTATTCAGTCAGTTATAAACAATAACATTATCTATCTTTTGGTCAAGTATTTTTTACTTTATAAATCAATAAAGTAAATAAAAATTAAGCAGCCAATTATATGAAAAATATAGAATTTATTTAATCTAGTCAAGTTGACCTAATCGCAATTTTCGCATTCAAATAAAATAGTATAAATAAAGAACCCTGCTTAAAGCAGGGTTCTTTTAAAGCGTTAGATAAAGAAAATTAGTTCTTTTCTTTGTCTACGATTTTGTTTGCTTGAATCCATGGCATCATTGCACGCAACTTATTACCAGTTACTTCAATACCATGTGCAGCATTTTGACGACGACGAGCAGTCATAGATGGGTAGTTTAACGCACCTTCTTGAATGAACATCTTAGCGTACTCACCAGATTGAATACGTTTCAATGCATTACGCATTGCTTCACGAGATTGTTCGTTGATTACTTCAACACCAGTTACATATTCGCCGTACTCAGCATTGTTAGATACTGAGTAGTTCATGTCAGCGATACCACCCTCGAACATTAAGTCAACGATCAATTTAAGTTCGTGTAAACATTCGAAGTAAGCCATTTCTGGTGCATAACCAGCTTCAACTAAAGTTTCGAAGCCCATTTTCACTAATTCAACCGCACCACCACAAAGAACTGCTTGCTCACCGAATAAGTCAGTTTCAGTTTCTTCACGGAATGAAGTTTCGATAATACCTGTACGGCCGCCGCCTACGCCAGAAGCATAAGAAAGAGCAACGTTACGTGCATTACCAGAAGCATCTTGGTGAATTGCGATTAGGTCAGGAACACCTGAACCACGTTGGAACTCTGAACGTACAGTGTGACCAGGTGCTTTTGGAGCAACCATGATTACGTCTAAATCTTTACGTGGAACAACTTGGTTGTAAAGAACAGAGAAACCATGAGCAAATGCAAGAGTCGCGCCTTCTTTGATGTTTGGCTCAATCACGTCACGGTAAAGTTGTGATTGGAATTCATCTGGAGTCAAAATCATTACGAGGTCAGCTTGCTTAACAGCAGCAGGAACTTCTGCAACTTTAAGACCTGCATTTTCAGCTTTCTTCCAAGAAGCTGAATCTGCACGTAAACCTACAGTTACGTCTACGCCTGAGTCTTTAAGGTTAAGTGCATGAGCATGACCTTGAGAACCGTAACCAATAATCGCTACTTTCTTGCCTTGGATGATTGATAAGTCACAGTCTTTATCGTAAAAAATTTGCATTTGTGTTCTCCGCTAAAATACTTTTTAAAAAATTAAATGGCTAATACTTTTTCGCCACGGGCGATACCAGATACACCTGAACGAACGACTTCTAGAATAGTGTTTTCTGCAAGCGCATCGATAAAACCATCTAATTTTTCAGTTGTCCCTGCTATTTGAATGGTATAGGTAGTTGGTGTCACGTCTACAATCTGCGCACGGAAAATATCCGCCGTTCGCTTAATTTCAGCACGTGAAGCACCTAACGCTTTTACTTTAATCAGCATCAGTTCACGCTCAATGTGTGAACCTTCTGATAAATCAACTACTTTTACAACTTCAACAAGTTTATTGAGCTGCTTTGTAATCTGTTCAATCTTATGGTCATCACCATAAGTTGTTAATGTTAAGCGTGACAAAGTTGGGTCTTCGGTTGGCGCAACATTCAGTGTTTCAATGTTATATCCACGTTGGCTAAATAAACCAACAAGGCGAGAAAGCGCACCAGCTTCGTTTTCAACGAGTACAGAAATAATATGTCTCATTATGTACGCTCCCCTTTACCTAACCACATATCCTTCATAGACTGACCTGCGATCAGCATTGGATAAACATGTTCCGTGCGATCAACCATGACATTAATGAATACACATTTATCATTAATCGCCATTGCTTCAGCAAGCTTCGACTCTAGTTCATTAGCATGATCAATCTGGATACCAACGTGACCATAAGCTTCCATTAACTTGCCAAAATCAGGCAATGATTCAACGTATGAGCTTGAGTGACGGCCCTCATAGTTCATATCTTGCCACTGCTTCACCATACCTAAAGCACGGTTATTCAAGCACAAGATCTTCACATTCATGCCATATTGCTTACACGTTGAAAGCTCTTGAATACACATTTGAATTGAAGCTTCACCAGTAATACAAACAACTTGTTGATCTGGGAAAGCGAGCTTCGCAGCCATTGCATAAGGTAAACCTACGCCCATGGTGCCCAATCCGCCTGAGTTAATCCATTGACGTGGACGTTTGTATTTGTAATACAACGCACCAAACATTTGGTGTTGGCCCACATCTGAAGTGATGATGGCGTCACCGTTAGTGACTTTATATAAAGCTTCAACAACTTGCTGTGGCTTCATTGTGCCATCGGTCGGGGTTTCAAACTTTAAACCATGAACTTTACGCCATTCATTAATTTGATCCCACCACGCAGCAATTGCTTCAGGGTTTGGCTTAGACACATTTAATTGTTTCAATTGCGTCAACATTTCCTGAAGTACAGGCTCAACTGCCCCTACAATTGGAATGTGCGCCATAATTGTTTTTGAAATGCTCGCCGGATCAATATCAATATGAATAACTTTAGCATTCACACAGAATTTTGCTGGGTTATTGGTTACTCGGTCATCAAAACGCGCACCAATTGCAAGAATGACGTCAGCATTATGCATCGCCATATTTGCTTCATAAGTACCGTGCATACCTAACATACCCACGAATTGTGGATCATCACCAGGGAAGCCACCAAGGCCCATAAGTGTGTTAGTTACTGGATAACCTAGTAAATGTGCGAGTTCAGTCAATAATGCTGATGCATTACCTTGAACAACACCACCACCCGTATAAATTACAGGGCGTTTTGCACTTAAAAGCTCATCAATTGCTTTACGAATTTGGCCAGAATGACCACGTGAAGGTGGCTGATAAGAACGCATCTTCACTTTTTCAGGATATTCGTATGCAAATTTTTCTGCAGGATTTGTTGCATCTTTAGGAATATCGACTACAACTGGACCAGGGCGACCACTTGCTGCGATATAAAATGCTTTTTTGATAATTGCAGGAATTTCGCTTGCATGACGAACTTGGAAGCTGTGTTTCACGATAGGACGTGAAATACCTACCATATCAGTTTCTTGGAAAGCGTCTTCACCAATAAGATGTGATGCAACCTGGCCAGACAAAATCACCATTGGGATTGAGTCCATATAAGCTGTTGCAATTGGAGTCACAGTATTAGTTGCGCCAGGTCCAGAAGTGACCAGTACTACGCCAGTCTTACCTGTAGCACGCGAGTAAGCATCTGCCATATGACCAGCAGCTTGTTCATGACGTACGAGGTAATGATTAATTTTGTCTTGTTGAAATAGCGCATCATAAATATGTAATACAGCGCCGCCTGGATAACCAAAAACATGTTCAACGCCTTCGTCCGCAAGAGCACGAACGAGCATTTCACCACCAGATAAAAGTTCCAACGTGATTCACCCTAAAAATCTTTATCACTATTTATGGAAGGCACAAATAGTGTTTCATTCATTGAATTGTCTGCACTGTTATAGCACACATATTGTCTAGTTTTCGTTGCAATAGAAAAATTTCTGTTTTTCAGCCGTATAAGCTTTTTTAACATTAATAAAGCATGTCTGGATATACATACTTTAAGTAAAATCAATCTCTCGGCTAGAGAGAATGTCTATTACAAAACATGACGGTTATTCGAAGGGTGATCAAATAATCGCATATAAAACTAAAGGAAGCATTTTTGTTGTTTAATTCACTAAAGTCAAGATTAAAGAAACACTTTTCTATGATTATTTTTTAACTGACTATTTTTTCATCTTATTTGATTTTTCCACTTTTCTTTTTTTATGACTACCCCGCTTTTTTCAGGTTTATTCTTGTTTAATTTTTAACGGAAAATAAATCCATCCCAAAACTGCATTTTTGTCGATTTTGCGCTATGCTGTGCAACAATCTTTAATATCAATTTTTGTTGTATAGCTTACGTCTATGACTATTTCTCACATTGACCCCGAATATCAAGCAAACACGATTGAACCATCAGTTCAACAAGATTGGGAAAATCGTAAAGTCTTTAAAGTTGCCGACACTGTCGAAGGTAAACATCGTTACATCCTGTCGATGTTTCCTTACCCAAGCGGCAAGCTGCATATGGGGCATGTGCGTAACTATACAATTGGCGATGTGATTAGCCGTTTTTACCGTTTAAAAGGTGAAACTGTATTACAACCTATGGGTTGGGATGCATTCGGTTTACCTGCGGAAAACGCAGCAATTGCCCATAAAGTTGCTCCGGCAAAATGGACATTTGAAAACATTGCGTACATGCGTGACCAATTAAAAAAATTAGGTCTATCTGTAGATTGGGATCGTGAATTTGCAACTTGTACACCAGAGTATTATCACTGGGAACAATGGTTATTTGTTCAGCTTTATAAAAAAGGCCTGATCTACCGTAAACTTTCAACAGTAAACTGGGATCCAGTTGACCAAACTGTTTTAGCAAACGAACAAGTTGAAAATGGTCGCGGATGGCGTTCTGGTGCATTGGTTGAAAAACGCGATATTCCAATGTACTACTTCCGTATTACTGACTATGCACAAGAATTATTAGACGACCTAGACACCCTACAAGACGGCTGGCCTCAACAAGTGTTGACCATGCAACGTAACTGGATTGGTCGCTCTACAGGCATGGAAATTACTTTCCCATCTGCCAATACCGAAATTTATGCTGATGGCTTAACTGTTTATACAACACGTGCTGACACGCTTATGGGCGTGACATATGTTGCCGTTGCAGCAGAACACCCTCTTGCGCTTAAAGCGGCTGAAAAGAGCCCTGAATTGGCTGCATTCATTGAAGAGTGCCGCATGGGTTCAGTTGCAGAAGCGGACTTGGCAACAGCCGAGAAAAAAGGCATGGCGACAGGTTTGTTTGTAAAGCATCCTGTAACTGGTGAAGAGCTTCCTGTCTGGATCGCAAACTACGTATTAATGTCTTACGGTTCTGGCGCAGTGATGGCTGTACCAGCGCATGACGAACGTGACTTCGAATTTGCCAACAAGTTCAACTTGCCTATTAAGCAAGTAATTGATGCCAAAGGCGGTGACGATGCAGACTACTCTGCAATTGAGTGGCAAGAATGGTACGGTTCTAAAGAAGGTAAACTTGTTAACTCTGGTGAGTTTGATGGTTTAGAATTCCAAGCTGCATTTGATGCATTCCTTGCAAAATTAGAACCACAAGGTTTAGCAAATTCTAAAGTTCAATTCCGTTTACGTGACTGGGGTGTTTCTCGTCAACGTTACTGGGGTTGTCCAATTCCAATGATTAACTGTGATACTTGTGGTCAAGTCACAGTTCCAGAAGACCAGCTTCCAGTTGTATTACCAACTGACGTTGTTCCAGATGGTTCAGGTAACCCGCTTAATAAAATGCCTGAATTCTATGAAACGAAATGTCCTTGTTGTGGTGGCGATGCACGCCGTGAAACAGATACATTGGATACATTTGTAGAGTCATCTTGGTACTACGCACGCTATGCGTCTCCAGACTTCACTGGCGGAATGGTGAAACCTGAAGCTGCTCAAAACTGGCTTCCTGTAAACCAATATATTGGTGGTGTTGAACACGCGATTCTTCACTTACTTTATGCACGTTTCTTCCACAAATTAATGCGTGATGAAGGTGTAGTACAAGGTAATGAACCATTTACCAACTTGTTAACTCAAGGCATGGTGCTTGCGGATACATTCTATCGTGAAGCAGAAAATGGTAAGAAGACTTGGTTTAACCCTGCTGATATCGAATTAGAACGCGATGAAAAAGGTCGTATTCTTTCTGCAAAATATTCAGGTGACGGTCAAGAAGTTGTGATCGGCGGACAAGAAAAAATGTCTAAGTCGAAAAACAACGGTATCGACCCACAAGCGATTATTGATCAATACGGCGCAGATACAGCACGTGTATTTATGATGTTCGCTGCTCCACCAGATCAATCTTTAGAATGGTCTGATGCAGGTGTTGAAGGTGCAAACCGTTTCTTAAAACGTGTGTGGCGCCTTGTAGCGAGCTTCCTTGAAAAGGGCAACCAAGCTTCTACGATTGATGCAGCTAACTTGTCTAAAGACGCTCAAGATTTACGTCGCAAAACACACGAAACTATTCAAAAAGTAAGTGATGATATCGAACGTCGTCATGCATTCAATACTGCGATTGCTGCTTTGATGGAATTGTTAAATGCGAGCAACAAGTTTGAAGCAAAAGATGATAATGACGTTGCTGTAGAACGTGAAGCGATCACCACACTGTTAACTTTACTTGCTCCATTTGCACCACATTTAAGTCAAACATTATTGGCTCAGTTTGGTACAGATGTAACAGAAGCGACATTCCCTGAAGTCGATGCTTCTGCATTAACTCGTAATACACAAACGATTGTTGTACAGGTTAACGGTAAACTTCGCGGTAAACTTGAAGTTTCGGTTGATATTTCTAAAGAAGATCTATTAGCTCAAGCTAAAGCTCTTCCAGAAGTTCAACAATTCTTAACAGGACCAACAAAGAAAGAAATTGTGGTTCCAAATAAATTAGTTAACCTCGTGGTTTAATTAAAGTTATTAATGAGAGGATCAAGCATGCACTTTGCCAAACGTTTAGCCGCTGTTGTTTTGACCTTAGGCCTTAGTGCAGGCTTAGTCGGGTGTGGATTTCATTTAAAAGGAACCAACCCGACTGCAACTCCGCTTGTTTATAAAAAATTAAGCCTTGAGTTACCAGCTAAAACTGATGATTTAGAAACCCAGTTAAAAGTTTATTTAGCTGCAAATGGTGTTCAATTCAGCAATGATAATGATGCCTACGTACTCCGTGTTTTAGAGTACACACCACGTCGTCAGCTTTTAAATGGAAAACTAACGGAAGTATTATTACGCTTAACCGTAACCTTCCAGATTGAAGACCGTCAGGGTAATAAAATTACTGAACCACGTTCATTAACTGCATCTCGTAGTTACCAATATGATCTTGCAACGGTTAACACCGAAAATCAGCAAGAATCTTATTTGCAACGTATTGTGATCGATGACATTGCACAGCAAATTACTCGTCAGATTTCAGCAAACCGTTTACCAAAAGCTCAGCCTTAATCTTTATTTTTACCAGCAATGAAAATTGACTATTTACAAGCCTTAAAACGCATTCCGGAAGCACGGGGTGCGTGGATTTTACATGGCCAAGAACCTTTACTGGAACAAAATTTATTAGATGCTTTTCGTAAAAGTTGGCAACAACAAGAAGTTGAAAGACAGCGCTATGATATTAGTAGCGTGAGCGACTGGAAGAATGTTTTTAACGCTCTTAACAGCTTATCTTTATTTTCTCAGCAGCTTGCCATTGAAGTGCATGGCAATATAAAGCCTGACGCAAATGGACTAAAACAGCTTAAAAGCTATATTCAACATAATGAAACTAACCTGCTTTTAATTGTTTTACCTAAGCAAGATAGTAGTAGCTTAAAGTCTGCTTTTTTCCAAGTTGTGGAAGCAAATGGTGTTGTTGTTGCCCTAACGGCAAACTATCCGCAAGACCGCCAAAGAATTTTATCTGCCGAAGCAGAGAAACTTGAAATTCAACTCGATAATGATGCCTGGCAATGGCTCATGCAGCATCATGAACATAATTTGCTCGCAGCTAAGAATAGCTTGATGCGTGTAAGAGATACTTTTCCAGACCAACAACTGATTCAAATTGAACAGTTATATGCTTGTCTACAAGATCAATCTCGTTATACCACTTACGATTTAAGCGACGCGCTATTAGAAGGTAATCTCGCTCAATCCATTAAAATTTTTCAATATTTAATTGCTGCTGGCGAACCAGAAAGTCTAATTTTATGGACTTTAAGTAAAGAAATGCGTTTATTGATGCAATTATTTGAGCAGCCTCATAATGCATTACAACTTGGTATCTGGAAAACAAAGGTTGGTTTATATCAACAAGCTTTAAGAAGATTAAATCCTCAACAGTTTTTAGGCTGGTCTACCCTTCTATTGCAAGTTGATGCGGCAATTAAAGGAATGTCGAATGAAAATGCCCAACATTTGATGCAGCAGGCCATTGCTGAATTATGTGGTAAAACGCTATTTATACAATAATTCGGCGGAATCATTTTTCTTCATTCTTGAAATATAATAAAAATTCACGTTTTATCCTCATTTCGCTTTTATACTAAATTAAATTTTAAACTTTTCGACCTCTCACCATGCCAAAAATAAAGCCAATCAAACTTGTTATTATTATCCTCTGTATAGCAGTTATTGCTGTATTAGCTTGGAAATTTTTAAAGCCTAAAGAGCAGCAGCCTCAATATATTACAGCTGAGGTAACACGCGGAGATATTGAAAATAATGTCCTTGCAACAGGTACACTTGATGCAACCAAACTGATTAGTGTGGGTGCACAGGTATCTGGTCAGGTCAAAAAGATGTATGTACAGTTGGGCGATCAAGTGAAACAAGGTCAACTTATCGCACAAATTGACTCAACCACCCAAGAAAATAGTTTAAAAACTTCTGATGCGAATATTAAAAATTTAGAAGCGCAGCGCCTTCAACAAGTTGCTTCTTTAAACGAAAAACAACTTGAATACCGCCGTCAGCAACAAATGTATGCGCAAGATGCAACGCCTCGTGCAGATTTAGAATCGGCTGAGGCAAGCTATAAAACAGCTCAGGCGCAAATTAAAGCATTAGATGCACAGATTGAATCTGCAAAAGTGACAAAATCTACGGCACAAACCAACATTGGTTACACACGTATTGTTGCTCCAACTGATGGAACGGTTGTCGCGATTGTGACTGAAGAAGGCCAAACCGTAAACGCAAACCAAAGCGCACCAACAATCGTCAAAATTGCAAAATTACAAAACATGACGATTAAGGCACAAGTCAGTGAAGCTGACATTATGAAAGTTGAAAAAGGACAACAAGTTTACTTTACAACCTTAGGTGATGAAACTAAACGCTACGCAACTTTACGTCAAATTGAGCCTGCTCCTGACTCAATTTCTAGCGAATCAACAAGTACAACAAGCTCAACAACCAGTTCGGCTGTTTACTACAATGCCTTATTCGATGTGCCAAATACTGATGGTAAATTGCGTATTGATATGACAGCACAAGTTTATATCGTATTAGATTCAGCTAAAAATGCCCTACTTGTTCCTTCATCAGCACTGAGTTCTAAACAATTTTCAGGCCAAAGAAAATCTGGTCAATCTACAGATAAAGCTGCTTCAGCTCCAAATGCAGAAAGAAAAAATTCAGGTAGTGGTGTTCGTTTAGAACGTTTAAATTTAACTGCTGAACAAAAACAACTAGTTGAGCAAGGTAAATTAACGTTAAGTGTTGTACGTGTATTACAAGCCGATGGCACAACTAAACCGACTCAGATTTTGGTGGGTATTAACAACCGTGTAAATGCGCAAGTTCTTGCGGGCTTAAAACAAGGTGATCAAGTTGTGATTGCCGATAGTGCAGATACTTCTGCTGCATCAGCAAATAGTAGTAATAACCGTCGCCGTAGTGGCCCAATGGGAATGTAAGCATGACAAAACAAGCTTTGCTTGAAGTCAGCAATCTAGTCCGGGAATTCCCTGCTGGCGAAAGCACGATACAAATTTTAAAAGGTATTGACCTGACCATTTACGAAGGCGAACTGGTTGCCATTGTCGGTCAATCTGGTTCTGGTAAATCGACCCTCATGAATATTTTGGGGTGTTTAGACCGACCTACGAGTGGTAGTTACAAGGTTAATGGACAAGAAACAGGTAAACTTGAGCCAGATCAACTCGCTCGACTACGCCGTGAATATTTTGGTTTTATTTTCCAGCGCTACCATTTATTAGGTGATTTATCTGCTGAAGGTAACGTAGAAGTTCCAGCTGTTTATGCAGGTGTTACCCCTTCTGAACGTAAACAACGCGCAACGGCTTTACTGACCGAATTAGGTTTAGGTACTAAAACCCTCAATAGACCAAGCCAACTTTCTGGTGGTCAGCAGCAACGTGTTTCTATTGCCCGTGCGCTGATGAATGGCGGTGACGTTATTCTGGCAGATGAACCAACAGGGGCGCTTGACTCTCATAGTGGTGTTGAGGTGATGCGTATTTTGCGTGAACTCAATGCCGCAGGTCACACTATTATTTTAGTCACCCACGATATGCAAGTTGCAAAAAATGCGACTCGCATTATCGAGATTAGTGACGGAGAAATTATTAGTGACCGCCCTAATGTTCCAGATCAAGCAGCTGAACCAATCAAATCTGATCCTGATGCAGCGCCTGCTTTGCAAGGTAAACAGAAGAAAGGTAAAAGTATTTCTGCATGGCGTTCTACTTTAGACCGTTTATCTGAAGCCTTTCAAATGGCTTTACTGTCTATGAATGCCCACCGCATGCGTACTTTTTTAACCATGCTGGGGATCATCATTGGTATTGCATCGGTTGTTACGGTTGTCGCATTAGGTAAAGGCTCTCAACAGCAAATTTTAAGCAATATTAGCAGTCTGGGAACAAATACGATTACGGTATTTCAGGGCCGTGGTTTTGGTGACAACTCTAAAACTGCAAGTTTTAAAACCTTGGTACCTGCCGATGCTGATGCGTTAATGACTCAACCGTATGTTAGTGCAGTCAGCCCAATCGTCAGCACATCCAAAACCATGCGTTATCAACAAAATGAAGCGAACGCGACCATTAATGGTGTGAGTAATGATTATTTCGATGTGAAAGGTTTGGTCTTTAAAGATGGACAAACTTTTGATCAACGTAGTGTCCGTGATCGCTCACAGGATGTGGTCATTGATACCAATACTCAAAAGCAGTTCTTTAGTGACGGTACCAACCCAATCGGTCAAGTAGTGTTACTTGGTAGTGTACCTGCTCGTATTATTGGTGTGGTTGAGCCACAAACAAGCGGCATGGGTTCAGATGACACGCTAAATGTCTATATGCCTTATACAACCGTAATGAGCCGTATGTTAGGACAATCTAATGTACGTAATATCGTGGTTCGTATTAATGACAAATATTCAACTGCTGCCGCAGAAAATGCGATTGTGAATTTATTAACCCAGCGCCATGGTGCACAAGATATTTTCACCATGAACAGTGACAGTATCCGTCAGACTATTGAGAAAACAACCAGCACGATGACCCTTCTGGTTTCAGCAATTGCCGTAATTTCATTGGTCGTTGGTGGTATCGGGGTAATGAATATTATGTTGGTTTCGGTGACTGAACGTACTCAGGAAATTGGCGTACGTATGGCCGTAGGTGCGCGTCAAAGTGATATTTTGCAGCAATTCCTGATTGAAGCAATTTTAGTATGTTTAATTGGTGGTGTGCTTGGCGTCTTATTGTCGCTTGGACTTGGACAACTTATTAATAAATTTGCTGGCGGTAACTTTAGTGTAGCTTATTCAAGCACTTCTATTATTGCCGCATTTGTCTGTTCAACACTGATTGGTGTCGTATTTGGTTTCTTGCCTGCCAAGAATGCCGCGAAACTTGACCCTGTTGCCGCACTATCACGAGAATAAGGAAAATTGCATGTCTTTCTCTATGACTAAACTCAGCACAGCACTTCTTCTCACAGGTTCTCTTGTAGGATGTGCAGCTGTAGTAAAAACACCTTATGAAACACCTGCAGTACAAGTTCCGGGTAGTTTTCAGTATGACACAGCAAAAACAAAAACCATGTCTACCGATCAATATTCTGACCGTTGGTGGACACTCTTTAACGACGCACAGCTCAATCAGCTTGTAAGCAATGTATTAGAGCGTAACAGTGATTTAGCAGTTGCAGGTATTGCTTTAAAGCAAGCCCGTCTACAAGCTGATTTAACCGCTAATAAGCAAGGCTTGCGAACTAGCTCTAGTGTTTCTACTGGACATTCTTTCGATTTAAATTCGGGAGATGACAGTGCTAATGGTCTTTCCATGAGTGCGGGAGTAAGCTATGAGCTTGATTTGTTTGGCAAGCTTGCACGCCAAACCGAAGCAAGTAAATGGGAAGCTTTAGCGACAGAACAAGATTTACAAGCTACTGGGCAAAGTTTAATTGCAACTACTGCCAAACTTTATTGGCAACTGGGTTATTTAAATGAGCGTTATACAACCGCACAGCAAAGTCTAGCAACCTCTCAAAAGCTTTATGACTTGGTGCAGATTCAATATAAAGCCGGCGCTGTTTCAGGTGTAGATCTGACTCAAGCAGAACAATCGGTACAAAGCCAGAAAGCGAGTTTAAGCCAGATTGAACAACAATTGGTTGAAACACGTACGGCTATTGCAGTGCTATTACATGAGCCATTGCAACAATTGAACATTCAAGAGCCAAAGCGTTTACCACGCACTGCTCTACCTGCAATTGGTGCTGGTTTACCTGCCGATATTTTATCGCGCCGTCCTGATTTGCAAGCAAGTGAGCTACGCTTAAGAAAAGCATTAGCAACTAAAGATGCTACTAAGGCGAGCTACTACCCGTCGATTAGCTTAACCAGCAGTCTAGGCTCAAGCAGCACATCGTTAACGGAGTTATTACGTAACCCTGCCCTCACGCTTGGGGCGAGTTTGAGCTTACCGTTTTTGCAATATAACGATATGAAAAAAGATATCGCGATTAGCAATCTGGATTATGAAAAAGCGATTATTCAATATCGTCAAACGCTTTATCAGGCTTTTGCTGATGTAGAAAATGCTTTATCGAGTCGTACCGAACTCGACAAACAAGTAGCGTTACAAGAGCGTAATGTTGAACTTGCAGAAAAAACTGAACGTCTAACCGAAGTTCGTTACCGTTATGGTGCTGTCGCATTAAAAACACTTCTCGATGCTCAGCAAACCACACGTACTGCACGATTAAGTCTCGTTGAAACCAAGCAAAGCCAATACAACGCTTATGTCACTCTCATGCAAGCTCTAGGTGGTTCACCTGTAAAAGAACTACCGCAATAACTTGCGCCCATAAAAAAAGCCGTAGTCCTTCAACTACGGCTTTTTTTATGCCTGAATAAATTTCGAAACTTATTCATCATCCATCATAGATTGGCTCATACCTACAGTATTGAAACCAGCATCTACATATAGAATTTCACCAGTAATACCTGAAGCCCAAGGTGAGCATAGGAATAATGCTGCGTTACCTACTTCTTCAATGGTTACGTTACGTTTTAATGGTGCAACTTTTTCATTAGCATCTAACATTTTACGGAAAGATTTAATACCAGAAGCAGCCAAAGTACGGATTGGACCCGCAGAAATCGCGTTTACACGGATACCATCAACGCCAAGGCTTGATGCTAAATAGCGAACACCAGCTTCTAAAGACGCTTTTGCCATACCCATAACGTTATAGTTAGGCATAACGCGCTCAGAACCTTGGTAAGTCAAAGTTAATAAACAACCTTGGCGAGCTTGTAATAGAGGTTTTGCAGCACGTGCCATTGCAACAAAGCTGTATGCACTGATGTCATGAGCAACTTTAAAACCTTCACGGTCAGTCACGTCAGTAAAATCACCATCAAGTGTATGTGCAGGTGCGAAGCCAATTGAGTGTACAACACCGTCTACACCATCCCAATGTTTTGCAAGTTCTGCAAATGCATTATCAATTTCAGCATCAACAGCAACATCACATGGAAACACAAGCTTAGAACCGAATTGCTCAGCAAATTCATCCACACGTTTTTTTAATTTTTCGTTTGGATAAGTAAACGCAAGCTCTGCACCTTCACGGTGTAATGCTTGGGCAATACCAAAAGCAATTGATAATTTACTAGCAACGCCTGCAATCAAAAAGCGCTTACCTGCTAAAAGTCCTTGTGTCATGCCGATCTCACTCAAAACAATTTCAAGCATAATGCCAATATTCGGCGGTTTTCGAAATTGCATAATGCATCTTTTTTCAAAAATCGCACGAAAAAAAATCGCTCCTGATAAGGAGCGACTTCTAGATGAATTCAATCTTAGTCGTCAGACAGTAAGCCTAGTAAACGTAAGAAAGAAATATACATCCATACTAAAGTTGCAAGTAATGCGATACCACACAACCATTCCATGAATTTTGGTGCACGATAAGCTGCATTAGTTTCAATTAAATCAAAATCTAAAATCAGGTTAAGTGAAGCAATGACAGCGACAAATGCAGCAAAACCAATACCTAACCAGTTACTTTCAAAAATATAAGGAACGCTTGAACCAAAAGCTAAACGCATGACCATCTGCACGATAAATACAATAAAGATTGCCAAAGATGCAGAGATTACAACTGACTTAAACTTTTCAGTTGCGCGGATAATTTGGAATTTATATAAACCAAACATCACCAAAGTGGTGACAAAGGTTGCTAATAAAGCCTGAAGTGGAACACCTGGGTATTTCAACTGAAAAGTAAACGAAATACCACCTAAAAAAGCCCCTTCAAATAAGGCATACGGAATTGCCAATGTTGGCGCAGTCGTTGGCTTAAACGTTGTAATTAAAGCTAAAACCAAGCCACCAATTGCACCCACAATTGAAGCCGCGTAAGCAATACCAACATTTGCAGTAAAGGCTGCATAGAAAAATAAAGCGACACCCACCGCAGCTGCAATGACCGTCAACATAACAGATTTTTGAATCGCACCTTGCACAGTCATCGGTTGACTATAGTCACTGACCGTTTCAACACGCGTCAGTATCGGGTTATTACTTTGCATAAATGCTCTCTTTTTATAATAAAAATTTAAAACATCATTTTAAGCAAAATGAATATGAAAGCCAAATTAAGCAATTGACATTATTGTAACAATGTCCTTTATACAATAAAAAAGGAGGCATAAGCCTCCTTTCATATCTGGTCTACAATGTAATCAATCTTTACCATCAGTATTCATAATAAAGAAATATTCGCGGTAATATTTCAACTCTGAAATTGAGTCACGAATATCATCCATTGCCAAATGAGATGCATTCTTTTTCAGGCCACTCATAATTTCAGGGCGCCAGCGTTTTGAAAGCTCTTTTACCGTAGATACATCAAGATTACGGTAGTGGAAATACTGCTCAAGTTCAGGCATAAGACGGTGTAAGAAACGGCGATCCTGACAGATTGAGTTACCGCACATTGGTGAAACTTTTGGATTCACCCATTTTTTTAGGAATTCTAAAGTTTGTAACTCAGCATCACGGGCTGTTAATTTACTGCGACGAACTCGTTCAATCAGACCAGACTGCCCATGTTGACGAGTGTTCCATTCATCCATTGCATTTAAAATACGATCAGGTTGATGAATAGCCAAAACTGGACCTTCGGCAAGTACATTTAAATGATCATCTGTAATAATTGTTGCGATTTCAATAATTTGGTCATTATCGGTATCTAATCCGGTCATTTCCAGATCAATCCAAATTAATCGTGTATTTAAAGTACTGCTCATGAATGTACGTTCTAAAATGCCGTAAAAACATCAATAGTAGCAAATTTCTTGCTTCCGCGCTGTAATTCTATAGCTGCTTCATGCTATTTTTGCGGTCTTCAAACAATGGTTTTTTTGGGATATGAATGGCTTTAATTCGTAAGCGTCGTTTAACTGAACAACAGCAACGTCGTATTGAAAAACAGCATAAAACTCGCCAAGAAGAGATCGATACTTCACAGGATCTAGACGGACTCGTTGTACAACATTATGGCCGTCAACTTGAAGTACAAGCCCTCTCTGTGCCTGAACATCACCCAGAAAAACCACAAGTTGCCGAAGGAGAACCAGAACCATTCTGGAAGCCGATCGAGCTCGATAGTGTTTGGCGTTGCCATACTCGAACTAATCTTGAGTTACTTGTAACTGGTGATCGTGTTAAATGGCAGGCAGACCCAAATACGGGTTTAGGCATTATTACAGCCATTCACCCACGTACATCTTTACTTACCCGCCCTGACCGCTATCACAAAGTTAAACCAGTGGCCGCAAATATCAGTTTGATTGTGATTGTATTTTCACCACTTCCTGAACCCGCTCCAACGTTAATCGATCGATATTTAGTTGCTTGTGCAGATGCAAACATTCCTGCTCTTTTGGTCCTCAACAAGTCTGATTTACTCACTGAAAATGACCCAATTCTTACTCTACTAGAAGAATATAAAACCTTGGGTTATGAGGTGATGATTTGTCAGTCTAAAAGGGGAGATATCTCTGCTTTATCTGAGCGTTTAGATGGTGAAACCGTAGCATTTGTAGGGCAATCCGGCGTAGGAAAAAGCTCTTTAATTAATGTGCTCATTCCAGATGCAGAGCAAAAAACTAATGTTATTTCTGAAAACTCTGCACTTGGACAACATACGACAACCTCTACGCGCTTAATCAACTTCGGGAAAAATGGTGCCTTAATTGATTCTCCGGGAATTCGTGAGTTTGGGCTTTGGCATCTCGATTTAGAAAAAATTCGTATGGGCTTTCCTGACATTGCAGCACATCTAGGATCTTGCCAATTCCGTAATTGCACACATACTCATGAAAAGAATTGTGGGCTTAAACAGGCCGTTGAAGCGGGTGAAATTTTGCCACGACGACTAGATAGCTTTTTGCGTTTAATCGATGAGATTCAAGAAGCGCAGCAAAAAAACTGATTTTCTGCCCTATTTGCCCTTGAAGTGGTGATTTTGATCACCATCTATATACGCTATACTCTAGGTCAATTTTGTTTTTTAATTTTTTTAGGTGACTTGTGGAACGCTGGTTAGAGTTTATGGGGAATCACCCCATTTTGTTTGGTACGCTCGGAGTCTTGATCGTGTTGTTCTTCATTTTTGAAGGTCAACGTAATGGTCGTAAAATTTCTCCACAGTCGCTTGGTATTTTAGTGAAAGCGAAAAATGCTCTTTTGATTGACTTACGCGATAGCAAAGATTTCCGCGAAGGTCACATTAGTGGCAGTCGCAATATTCCATATAGCCAAATCGCAAGTCATGCTGACGAATTAAAAGCAAGTGACCGTCCATTGGTATTTATTTGCAACTTGGGGCAAGTTGCTGGAAGTGCTTTGCAAAAAGTTGCTCACCACGATAGCTATCGTCTTGATGGTGGTATCAGTAACTGGAAAGCACAAGGCTTACCTCTTGTTAAAAGCAAACCAAAAGCTTAAGGAGAATTATCATGGCTGCAAATGTCATTGTTTACTCAACTTCTGTATGCCCGTATTGTGTTCGTGCTAAACAGTTACTTGAGCGTAAAGGTGTTGCTTATAAAGAAGTAAATCTTTCTGTTGAAGCACCAGAAGTACGTGTTGAATTAATGCAACGCACAAATCATCGTACTGTCCCACAAATTTTCATTAACGATCAGTTTATCGGTGGTTTTGACCAACTTTATGCTTTAGAGCGTGAAGGTAAACTCGACGAATTATTGGCTTAACATCGCATCCATATTAAGGAAAAAACAATGAGCGAAGAACAACAAGTTCAACCACAATTAGCTTTAGAGCGTATTTATACAAAAGATATTTCTTTTGAGGTTCCAGGGGCGCAGGTTTTTACTAAACAATGGCAACCTGAACTTAATATCAATCTTTCTTCTGCTGCAGAAAAGATTGACCCGACTCACTTTGAAGTTTCTTTAAAAGTTGTGGTACAAGCCGATAACGACAACGAAACAGCGTTCATTGTAGATGTAACTCAATCAGGTATTTTCTTGATCGACAACATTGAAGAAGAGCGTTTACCTTATATTTTAGGCGCATACTGCCCAAATATTTTGTTCCCGTTCTTACGTGAAGCTGTAAATGATTTAGTAACTAAAGGTAGCTTCCCACAGTTACTTCTTACTCCAATCAACTTTGATGCAGAGTTCGAAGCGAATATGCAACGTGCTCAAGCTGCTGCTGTTGAAGGTCAAGCTTAATATTTTAGCTTTCCCCTTTAATAAAAAAACCGCGTAATACGCGGTTTTTTTATGTGTGCTATTAAAATTATTAAAGATCAAGTGAGTGAAGCTGAATAGATGGAAACTGAAAACCACGGCAAGATAACTCTG
Source organism: Acinetobacter sp. 22512 (assembly GCF_052044755.1). Classification (NCBI taxonomy): domain Bacteria; kingdom Pseudomonadati; phylum Pseudomonadota; class Gammaproteobacteria; order Moraxellales; family Moraxellaceae; genus Acinetobacter; species Acinetobacter sp. 22512. Next base: position 97,421 of record NZ_JBQENP010000003.1, read on the forward strand.
AACGCCATGCCACGGTTAATATCATATTGCCAACAATAAAATTCTGATAAGCAAATGTCCCATTAAGTGGGTGAGAACAGACTCCACCATGATCGGTAGAATGTGCCTGAGTATTTAACGTATTTAAATCTAAACGTATACCTAATCCTGAAGCTTTTAAAACGGCTTCTTTTGTGGTCCAGACTTTGAACCAATATTCTCTATCTTGTTCTAAGCTTAGCCATGTTTCATATTCATCGGGATGAAAGGCATGTTTTGCTAAAGCATCTAAGCGTACATTTCGATCCAGTTCCTCAGCATCTACCCCAATATCTTTAACTTGTTCGCTCATGGCTAAAGCGTAGTATTGTTGGCTATGTGAGTGATTAAAATGCAAAGTGTGATTCAATAAATAAGGTTTACCATGTTCATGCTTGGCAAACTCCAATTCCATTGACGTGAGTTGGAGTTTCTCTGCAATCAGTCGATTTCTGACACTCTGTATTTGTTGTTTTTTATAATGATTAAATGAACGGAAGTCTGGAAAGTTTTGTTGTTCTTGTTTTAAAAACTCATTGAGCTTTCCTATATAAACTTCAATTTTCCTATCATTCATCTTTCTAAATCCATCCCATGAGGGACTAAAGCTAATATAAAAAATACCAATAACTTATTAAACCATGTAATAAAAAACCCAAAGAAAACTTTGGGTTTTTGAACAATAAAAAACTTAACGGTTAAATTTTTTCTCTGCTTTCTTAAATTTCTGAATATAACGACGGCGACGTGCAGCAGTACGTTCATCAACCTGACTCTTACGACCTTCAAACGGGTTTTCAGAAGTTTTAAAGTCAATACGAACTGGTGTACCTTCGAGTTTATACACTTTACGGAACACGTTTTCTAAATAACGGCGATAATCGGCAGGTGTCTTATCAACCTTATTACCATGAATCACAATAGTCGGTGGATTCTGACCACCCATATGTGCATAACGCATTTTAATACGACGACCGCTAATCATTGGTGGTTGATGGGCTTCTGTCGCATCACTCAAAATTTGAGTCAATTTAGCTGGTGATACTTTTAAGTTCGCAGACTCATAAGCACGGTGGATAGAAGGATATAAATCACCTACCCCAGTTCCATGTAAAGCAGAAATTAAATGGATTTTTGCCCATGGAATAAAGTCAAAACGACGCTCAACATCAAGCTTACATTGCTTGCGGTCATATTCAGACATGTTATCCCATTTGTTGATGGCAATAACCATGGCACGACCAGCTTCAAGCGCATAGCCAATTAAATGCAAGTCTTGCTCAACAATACCTTCACGCGCATCGACTACAACTACGACAACATGTGCATCTTTCATGGCTTGCAAAGTTTTAACAATTGAGAACTTCTCAATCATTTCATCAACCTTACCTTTACGACGCACACCTGCTGTATCAATTAAGGTGTATTTACGGCCTTCACGCTCAAAAGGAATGTAAATAGAGTCACGAGTTGTACCTGGTTGGTCAAATGCCACCACACGGTCTTCACCAAGCAGACGGTTGACCAGTGTTGACTTACCAACGTTAGGACGACCAATAATTGCTAAACGTAAGCCAGTATCTTTGTCATGTTCTTCAGGGTTTTCATCTTCTGGAACTTCTGCAAGTACATCTTCCAGCATTTGCTGTACGCCACGACCATGGCTAGCGGCAACTTGTAATGGTTCACCCATACCAAGTTTATAGAACTCAACTAAAGCTGCTTCAGCATGAACACCATCTACCTTGTTCGCAACAAGATAAATTTTCTTGCCTAAAGTACGTAGTTCACGAGCAATTTGCTCATCAGAAGCTAATAATCCGGCACGAGCATCAACCACAAAAATAATAATATCTGCTTCATTGATTGCTGTTTTTGACTGCTCGGCCATGTAGTTATCGATACCGCCTTCGCTCTCACCGATACCACCAGTATCAACAACAATGAAAGACTTATTTTGATAAGTCGCATCACCATATTTACGGTCACGAGTCAGACCCGCGAAGTCGGCTACAAGTGCATCACGACTCTTGGTAATCTGGTTAAATAACGTTGATTTTCCGACATTCGGACGACCAATGAGCGCAATAACGGGTTTCATACAATAACCTTAATTCAAGACCAGCCATATCTCATGGCATGAGCATTAGAAACAATACAGGAGATATATTTTAAGGTCAGATATGACCATAATAAAAGACGGGGCTTTGAACTGATTTAATTCAAACACCCCGATATTTTTTTAACAGCGTAATTTGTTAAGCGGCTATTTTAGCACAAGCAAACGAAATTAACGATTCTGCCAAATACTTAAATCGCCTTTTCTGGTCGAAACGTAAAGTTGGTTCTCAATAACACGTAATGTATTGACCTCACCACTTGTTTTTGAACGACCAATCAACTTACCTGTTGCAGGATCAACAAGATGTAATACGCCATCTAAATCACCAACAATAAGATCCGATCCCAACACAACAGGGTTACTTAAATGACGGTTTAATAAACTATCATTTTGCCAAACTTGTTCGCCTGTCGTTAAATCATAAGCAGTTAACTTACCATCAGTTGATGAAACAAATACTTTATTGTCATAAACTTCTGGACGCTTCGTGCTACTTGAGTCTTCACTCCAAACTACACGTTGAGAAGCTAGATCAGTTACGGTCACTTGTCCTTGGAAACTAGTCGTTACCATAAACTGTCCAGCAACTGCAGGATCACCATCGATATCAATCAAACGTTGAATATCAGAACGGCCTTCACTTACTGCAACACGGCGTTGGAAACGTGGAATACCACTAATCGTATCAATTGCATAAACATACGCATTCGCAGATGCGATTAATACGGTACGCGGGTCAAGACTCACCGGTGAGGCCTGACCACGTAAACTAAATTGGACATTTGGTAATTTATAAGCCCAAACTTGTTGGCCTGAACCAGCATCATGCGCAAATACAGTACCATCATTAGCAATGGTAATAACGCGTCCAGACTGAACTAAAGAAGGACTTAATAGTGCACCAGATAACTGTGCAGTCCACTTTTGTTCACCTGTTGCCTGATCTAAAGCAAAAAGTTGACCTTTACTATTACCAACAACAACAATTCCTTCAGCAGCTTCAACACCAGAGCTCAAGCCTAATTTGCTGACTTTTTTCTCCCAAATGCGTTCCTTGCCACGATATGCAGCGACCTCACCTTTTGGGTCAAGCGTAAAGACCACGCCCTCACTTGCGTCAAGCTGCAAACGTAATGGATCTGCCTTATCAGTAGAAGAAACACTGCGCGAAAACACGGGTACTAGAGTCTTTTTCGACTCAGTCAATTTCGGTAGTGGATTTGGTTTTGCTTCTTTTACTTTGTTGCTAGAACATCCCACCAGTACAGCTGATGCGATTGCAATTGCCAAAGGCAGTTTGAATTTCTGATTCATTAAGACTCTTCCACCTGTGTTTCCAAAATTGGGCGCTCAATCTGTGGATCTTCAACTAAAACGCCAACACTTTCGAGTTTAATTTGTAAAATTTGTCGTTCTTGTTTACGTTCCAGTAACGAATCCCATGCTGCCTGATACGCTTTTTTAGCAGAATCAACATCTTTCTTAGCAACAAAGATATCACCACGTAACTCTTCTACTGTTGCTTTAAATGCAGGATCGACGTTACCAGACAAGGTTTTTAGTGCTTCATCATATTTGTTTTGCGCCAATTGTGCATCTGCTAAACGCAATTTTACAACCTGAATCAAACCTTCATCTTTTACTTTTGAATTTTCAACTTTCTTCAATGCTTTTTCAGCAGCAGCATAATCCTGTTTTTCATAGGCTAATTTTGCTAATACAAACTGAGTCTGTATCGCCTGAACAGAATTGATATCATCTTTTACGATTTTATCTGCCGATGCAGTGACCGAAGTTAAAGCATTAGGATTATCAGCACTTGCATTTGCCTCATCCATTAACTGCTGTACTTTTGCAGTTTCTGTCTGGCTGCTCGCAAGATTTCTTTTTTGCCAATATTCCCACCCAAAAAAGGCAATCAATGCAATGAGAATCCCGCTAATCATGGCAGAACCATATTTTTTGGCGAACGACTTTAAGCTGTCGAATTGTTCTTCATCACTTACACTCATGTGATTGTCCTTTTCCAGATGTTTCAGTTTATTTTGTAAATTTTTCGATTAAGAATGGTACAAGCTCAGCCAGCGCAACTTGAGACTGCTCAGCTGTTGCTAACTCTTTGATAGCAAGTTGCTGTGCTTCCCATTCACGCTCACCTAAAATCATGGCGTAAACAGCCCCAGCCTGATCAGCTTTTTTCATCTGACTCTTCATACTGCCTTGTGAACCTGTTTTGATTCGAATACTGCTATTTTCAGCTTCTAACTGGTCACGTAATTGTTCCGCTAAAATCAAAGCCTTAGTTTGATAAGCAGGTTCTGCAACCAAGAAGACTTCACAATCACGAATAACTTGAGCCTGTTCAACTTGCTCAACCAGAAGCAATAAACGCTCCATCCCCATACCAAAGCCAACAGCAGGTACAGATTGATCTGGCTTACCTTTTAGCTGACCAACAAGACCATCATAACGACCACCGCCACACACCGTACCTTGCGAACCAAGTGCAGTTGTTGTCCATTCAAAAACGGTTTTATTGTAGTAATCCAGACCACGCACCAATTTTTGATTAATGACAAATTTAACACCCGCAGCAGTCAAATAGTCTTGTAATTGTTGGAAGTGACTTAAACTATCTTCTTTCAAAAAGTCATATAATTTCGGCGCATTTTCCAGAATTTTCTGAGTCGATTCAATTTTAGAATCCAAAATACGTAGTGGATTCGTTGTTAAACGGCGCTGTGAATCTTCATCCAACGCATCTTTATGCTCATTTAAAAACGCAACCAAAGCATTACGATACTCTGTACGCTCATCTTTTTCACCCAAAGTATTCAACTCAAGTTGAACCATGTGATCAACGCCCATACGTTTCCATAATCGAGCTGTCATCAAGATAACTTCAGCTTCAATATCAGGAGTCGCAACACCGAAAGTTTCCACACCAAATTGGTGGAACTGACGGTAACGTCCTTTTTGTGGTTTTTCATAACGGAACATAGGTCCCATATACCACACGCGTGGCGTAGCACCGCGCAACAAATTATGTTCAACCAAAGCACGAACACAACCTGCAGTACCCTCTGGACGTAAGGTTAATGACTCTGGTGGATTACCTTTGTCAAAAAAGGTATACATTTCTTTTTCAACAATATCGGTAGCATCACCAATAGCACGTTTAAACAAGCCCGTTTGTTCAACGATCGGCAAACGAATTTGTTGATATCCATAAGCATCCATTAAAGATGCTAAATGTTGCTCGAGACGTCTCCACGCTACTGTTTGCGTTGGCAAGATGTCATTAAAACCTTTGATTGCGACGATTGAACTCATGATGAACTACGAATAATTTCTTTAGATTTAGCTTCTTCAAGCTCTTGGACACGTTGACGAACCATAGTTTCGATTTCATCAACCAATTGATCGGTATCGATTAAATGGCTTTTTTCACCATTACGATAAACCAATGAGCGAGGCGCAGCCCCAACGACCCCGATATCGGCTTCTTTTGCTTCACCTGGGCCGTTTACTTTACAGCCAATTACCGACACATCCATTGGAGTACGAATATCTTCTAAACGCTCTTCCAATGCTTGCATTACCTGAATAACATTAAATTCTTGGCGAGAGCAACTTGGGCAAGCAATAAAGTTAATACCGTTAGAACGAAGTCCTAGTGATTTTAAGATATCAAAACCAATCTTGATTTCATCTTCCGGTTCGGCGGCAAGCGAAATACGCATCGTATCGCCAATACCTTCCATCAACAATCCGCCAAGGGCAATCGCCGACTTCACAGTACCTGTACGATAAATACCAGCTTCAGTCACACCTAGATGTAATGGGTTATCAATTTGCTTTGAAAGTAAACGATAAGCATCCATGGTTAAAAACACATTTGATGCTTTTACGCTGACTTTAAATTCATGGAAGTTGAGACGATCTAAAATATCAATATGACGTAGTGCTGATTCAAGCAGCGCCTCACCTGTAGGTTCGCCATATTTCTTTTGTAAATCTTTTTCTAAAGAACCCGCATTGACGCCAATACGCATAGAAATGCCATGATGACGCGCCGCAGCAACGACTTCACGCACTTTCTGGTCTGAGCCAATATTGCCTGGGTTAATACGTAAACAGTCTGCACCATAGTCTGCAACTGCCAGAGCAATTCTATGGTCAAAGTGAATATCAGCCACCAATGGAACTGAAACACGTTTACGGATCGCACCAAATGCCTCAGCAGCTTCCATAGATGGGACCGAAACACGCATAATATCAGCACCTGCATCAACGCAACGCTCGATTTGAGCAACGGTTGCATCGACATCGCAAGTTTCGGTATTTGTCATACTTTGCACACTAATAGGTGCATCGCCACCGACATACACCGAACCAACACGGATTTTACGTGTTGGTCGACGTTTAATTGGGTTCTCTATCATTGTATCGCTCAACTCATGGTATTAGCGGGATAAACGGAATTCTGCTTTACCGTTTACCGTATATGGAGACAATGAAATCTGTTCTTGGTTTAGACTTAATGACACAGCGGTTGCATCATCAAGACGAATCTGGAATGGAGACTCACCATTTAAGTTTAAAGTTGATGACTGACGACCTGTCGCCAAAACTTTACCTGTTGCATCAACAATATGAACAGAAGTTGGTCGGTTAAAGTTTAACACCAATTGGTCACCCACTGTTGAGGTGGTAGCCCCTTGCATAGGTAAAACTTCAACATTCGATTGATTTACTTTAGGTAAATCAGCATCTTCTTTCTTTGAAGTCCATTTTTGGACACCCATAACAAGCAATGACACAACAGCAAGAATTACAACAGCAAGAAATATGCGTTTTAACCATTTCTTATTACGATCACTATTAGAACCCGGGAGTTTACCCATGATTTTAATTGGCGAATTATTTAAGGCATGATTTGGTAACAGCCCAGTATCATTTGCATAAATCTCATCGAAACGCTGAATTATTGCCGTCGCGTCCGTATTTAAATATTTTGCATATGAACGGTAATAACCCTTAATGAAAGTCGCTTCCGGCAATGATTTATAGTCATCTTGCTCTAAAGCGGTCAAGGTCTTAACCGGCATATTTAAATCTGAAGAAACTTGCCCTAACTCTTTATTCTGAGCAACTCGAATTTGACGTAAATACTCGCCAGGACGTTGAATATTTCCTAAAGCAGAAGTCGGTAAGCTTGAGCCAGTTGGCTGCTGTGAATTAGGATTTATTTCCATACGGCCTCAGTACTATACTGTAATTGCAAATAACGTTGATATTCTGGACTTTCCGGGAACAAAGCACGTAACTGGTTTACTAACACTTGCATTCCCATTTTATCCGCATTGGCTCGAGCCACTCTTACACCAATCCAAAGTGCTCTTGCACCCTGATTTTTCTGCCCCACTGTACGAACATATTGCTCATACATTTGTGTAGCAGCCGGGATCTGCTGCTGCAAATAAAAAATTTCCGCTAACTCTAACATTGAAATATAAGAGTCGCGGTTAGCAAGGAGTGCTTGTTTGAATGTTTTTTCAGCATTCGCAACATCACCCAATTTTAAATAAATACGCCCCAGATTTTCTAATGCCTGATAGCGTTGGTCATAACCTAATGTTGCGCCAGCAATACGAAATTGCTCAACCGCATCATTATAACGCTCCATTTGATATAAATAAGTACCATAATTATTATGTGCTTGAGCATTATCCGGTTCAGATGAAATTGCTCTTTTAAAATAATGTTCTGCTTTTTCTAAATTGGGTTTGCTACCTTCTTGCTGTAGCAAAATACCCATCATCATATTTGCAGTAGCATCGCGGCTATCTACACTTAAAGCTTGATCAAGAGCTCGCTTTGCTGAGTCCAAGTCACCCGAACGGATATGTTCAGCAGCAAGTTGTGTACGCACCTTTACCGCTTTCTCTGGGTCTTTTTTTTGCGTATGCGTTGTCTGGCAACCACTTACCAGAAATGCAACTGCAATCCCCATACATAAGACCGTTTTTAACTTTGGAATACTCAAAGCCTGCCCTCAATTTATCCTTGTGTACGCAAAATCTCTTGACGCTGTGTGACTTTTTTCTGCCACTGTTCAGCACGGCGGGTTCTGTCAGCCACTTGACCTACTAACTGCCCACATGCAGCGTCAATATCATCACCACGTGTTTGACGAATCGTACACACAAATCCCGCATCAGACAAAGTTTTTTGGAACGAGATAATACGATTTCGGCTTGAGCGACCATATGGCGCATGCGGGAACGGGTTAAACGGAATCAAGTTAATTTTACTTGGTAAATTTTTTAATAATTTAATCATTTGCTGTGCATGTTCAGGCTGATCATTCACGCCTTCTAACATCACATATTCAATCGTCACATGTTTACGCGTACTTTCATTACCATCTTTGGCAATATAACGCTGACATGCTGCAATTAACTGAGCCAATGGATATTTTTTATTAATAGGTACCAATTCGTTACGTAATTCATCATTTGGCGCATGTAAAGAAATGGCTAAAGCCACATCAATATCTTTTGCAAGTTGATCAATTTTTGGTACAACACCTGATGTCGATAAAGTCACACGACGTTTTGACATGCCATAAGCAAAGTCATCAAGCATAATCTGCATTGAGCTTAATACAGCATCATAGTTGAGCAATGGCTCACCCATGCCCATCATCACAACATTGGTAACTGAGCGTTCGCGCTCAGCAACAGGCACTTCTTCCATATAAGAATAATTTGCCATCCAGAGTTGCCCAATAATTTCATCTGGCGTTAAATCACGTTGGAAACCTTGTTTACCTGTTGAACAAAATGAGCAATCTAATGCGCAGCCCACTTGAGAGGAAATACAAAGCGTTTTACGTAATCCAGTCTTATCTTCGGCAGGAATTAATACAGTTTCAACTAAAGAACCTGCACCCTCACCTACGCGAAACACCCACTTACGTGTACCATCTTTTGAGTAATGACGGTGAACCACTTCAGGAGCTTTAATTTCACAAATCTGTTCAAGCTTCGCACGTAGTTTGCCTGAAATATTGGTCATTTCAGCAAAGTCAGTAACAAAGTATTGATGTATCCATTTCATGACCTGTCCGGCACGAAACTTTTTCTCGCCAATATCTTCAAAGAATTTTTCTAACTCAGGACGAGACATGCCGAGTAAATTCACTTTATTTTCGGCAGCAGGGATTACCGGCGTGGACGAAGATTGCTGCTGTCCATCAAGATTTTCAGATGAAACGACCACTGCAGAACTCATGTGTATTTACCTAAACCATGTCAAAAAACTGAAGATATTGTTCAAGAATCAAACAATATTCTCTTAAGAGAATAAAAAAACCAGATAAGTAGTATACCACTTATCTGGTTTGAATGCTTTCGATTAACGAGTGCGTGGGCAGATCTCGTTGTCAGCAAAGAAGTAAGCAATTTCACGCTCTGCAGAAGCAACTGAGTCAGAACCGTGAGCAGCGTTTTCGTCGATGCTTACAGCGAAGTCAGCACGAATCGTACCAGGAGCAGCTTCTTTAGGGTTTGTAGCGCCTAAGATTTCACGGTGTGCAAGAACTGCATTTTCGCCTTCAAGAACAGATACTACAACTGGACCAGAAGTCATGAATGCAACTAAGTCACCAAAGAAACCACGTTCTTTATGCTCAGCATAGAAACCTTCAGCATCAGCTTGAGAAAGGTGTTTCATTTTAGTCGCAACAATTTTTAAACCCGCTTTTTCAAAACGAGCAAAAATTTCACCGATGTGGTTTTTAGACACTGCATCAGGTTTTACGATAGACAAAGTACGTTCAATAGCCATGAGTGGCTCCTTTATTTTAAGATTTAAACTTTAAAAAAATTTGCCGCATTATACCGATGTCATAGGCAATAATCAGCTTTGAATGTGTAAAAGTTGCGATTTTTCTACTATTTTTAGCGAACTTCGTCTATCCAGGCCATCTGAATGCCTTCTAGCAATCCTTCTGTCGATTTATTTGGGTCATCACTGAAGTCTGGCAATGCGCACACCCATGCATGTAAATCGGTAAAACGGATCCATTGCGGATCAACTTCTGGATGTGCTTCTGACAATTCAATGGCAATATCAATGGTATCTGTCCAACGTAAGCCCATAGCGGCTCCTATCTGTTTAATCTGCTAAATCACGAACTGTGTACTTTAGCAAATCCACAAACTTAATCGATAGCTTAAGCTGATAAAAATTACCGATGCTTATAAAGCGATGTTCAATAATGGCGCCACAAAAATAATCGTAGCCGCGACCGCTGCACCAATTAGCGCACCAACAATCACATCACTTGGATAATGAAGACCCAGTACCATACGAGACAAAGCGACAAGCACCATAAATGGGAACATGGCAGCAAGCAAAACTGGCTGGATGTAACCCAATACAATTGTCACCATGACTGCATGAAGTGTGTGGCCTGATGGAAAACTAAAGTGATCAAGCGGTCTTTCACCAAGCACAATCACCTGATGCACCTGATAAGGACGTGGTCGCGTTGTCTTATGTTTTAAAAATTTATAAATTGCTGTGCCGACAGAACCACCTAGCAACAAGTAGATAATTTGCAAGCTATAGGTGATACCTTGCATGCCCCACACGATTGCCAACATTAGATACCAAAATGGACCATCACCAACACGACTGATAATTTTGAAAAAAAGGGCAACACGCTGTGAGTGAGAGAAATTGTTCAGATATAAACAGCCTCTCAAATCTAAATCGAGTATTTTTATTTTTGCATTCTTAAATTTCATGGTCATTCTCCTATCTTAGGATACTTAGGTGAAGTCCAACGAGGGCTCCTTCACTACCTGATAAAATGCCTGCTCCAATTGCTGAACCGGAAGTTGCCAACCGCTTTGCTGTACTTTATGACAGGCTTGTACGCCCATTTCTCTAAGTTGTTGTACCGAAGGAAGCTGATAAATTTGTTGTATAAAGTGGTTTTTTTGTCCAAGTGGGCTTAACCAGCCATTCACACCATGTGTTAAGTATTGATGTGCACATGCATAATCATACGCTATAACTGGTAAACCGCTTGCCATTGCCTCTAAAACTACGTTACCAAACGTTTCAACTTGACTCGCAAATACGAATACATCTGCACTCGCATAGGCAGCCGCCAAATCCTGACCTCTTAGACTTCCGGTAAAGATAACACCCTTCGCTTCAGGTAGTGACTTTAAACGAGCAAAATCTGGGCCATCTCCCACAATAACTAATTTAGTTTTATGTGGCTGAATGGTTTTTAGGTTCGCATAACTTTCAATGAGCACTTGCACTTCTTTTTCGGGAGACAAACGCCCCACATAAAGCATAACGCGAGTATTATCATCAGCATCCCATTGTTTTCGCAAATTTTCAGAGCGATGCTTCGGTGAAAATCTGGTCGTATCTACGCCACGCCCAACGACAACCAGTGGACAAGTAATACCAAAACCGCGTAATGCTTCTTGAGTATCTTTACTCGGCACACAGGTCACTTGAGTGTTATTGTGAAACCAGCACAGGTATTTTTGAATCGGTTTGACTAAAAAAGCCAAATCGAAGAAACGACTAAAGTCTTGAAATGGCGAATGAAAGCCGCTCGAAACAGGAATAGCTTTTGCCTTAGCAGCCTGCATGGCGGTTAAACCTAACGGCCCTTCAGTCACGATGTGCACAACATCTGGCACAAACTTTTCAAAAGCTTTCGATACTTTTAAATATTGTGGCCAACCAAATTGTAAAGTTGGATATTTTGGAATCGCCTGCGACATCACCAGACATTCTTGCTCTGGCGTAAAGTCATGACATTTCGCTTTTTGCTCTGGGCGAATCAGTAAAATCTTATGCCCCTGTTTTTGTAAACCTTGGCATAACTGCAATAATGAAAGTGCCACACCATTGATTTCGGGTGGCCAAGTTTCCGTTACAATCGCAATTTTTAAACGTGGGCGCACCAAATCATGCAATGAATGTGCATTAGATAGCTGCTGCTTTTGTTTAAAAAAGAATTGGAAGCTTTCAGGAAGTTGCTGTTGTTTTAATAGTGCTGTCGCATATGAACTTTGCATAGCGCCATCCATCAATGTATTTATTTTCATGCTTAAAGATTAAGCAGTTTTTTTGACATTTTGATGATAAATGCATGACAGTTTACTGACATGAAAAATAAAAAAAGCACACTGATGACAGCATGCTTTTTCTTAAATTCTAGTAACTCTTAGCGATTTTGCAATTTTGCATAATCCATGAGTACATTAGCAGCTTCAGTCACAAAAGTTTCCTCTTCTGGTAACGCTGGACGTTGCGATGCTTTCATTTTAGCGCGAGATTCAGCTAGAGCATCTAATGAAGCTTGATAGCTTTCCCAGTTTGCAAAAGGCTTTTGACCCGTTGCAGCACGGCGTTCATTTTCTGCATCTAAAGTTTGTTTCTCTAAGCCAAGTAATTCAGCACGGCGCTTATCAATATCAAGTACTACTTGTTTTTGATCACTCGTCACCTTAGCAATCGCAGTACGTTTATTTAGATATTTAAACTGAGCGTCATTGCCAACACGTTGTTCAGAGAATTGGGACAACTTTGTCACATAAGGCTGAACAGAACCCTCTCGTTTAAATGGTGCAGTAGGAATTGTGTCCCACTTCAACGCATTCTTCGATTTACGCTCACCAAACTCTTCGTTATAGATGTCGACGAGTTTAATGTCTGGCACTACACCTTTATTTTGTGTACTACCACCTGTAATACGATAGAACTTACGCTGAGTTAAAGTCGCTTGACCATATGCCAGAGTATCAAGTTGTACCTGAGCTGTACCCTTACCAGTGGTTGTACTACCAATAATAATACCGCGCTCATAATCTTGAATTGCAGCAGAGTAAATCTCACTTGCCGATGCAGATGCCAAGTTCACCAATACCGCGAGTGGACCTGTATAAATTTGCTGACCGCCATCGTTATCTTCAAACACACTTACGTTGCCATTCCCATCACGAATTTGTACTACCGGGCCAGACTTAATCACCTGCCCCAACATACGTGCAACTTCTTCTAATGAGCCACCCGGGTCATTACGTAAGTCAATAATAATACCTTCTACTTTTTTCGCTTTTAGCGCCTCAAAAGCATTTGCAGTATCTTCAGAAACTGAACGATATTGTTTACCCGCACGACGTGAACGATAGTCAAAATAGAACGATGGAATTTCAATTACGCCCAACACATGCTTTTTACCATCACGTGTCACTTCAACTGTGCGTGAACGAACACCAGCATCTTCTTCTTGAATAACATCGCGTACTAAAGTCACATTACGAGCCTGACTCATTGATGCGCCAGCACCAAGAAGTTTTAGCGTGACTTTCGTTCCGCGCTTACCACGAATAAGCCCAACAATTTCAGAACTTGTCCAGCCAATCACATCAATCATTTTCTCGCCTTCTTGAGCGACACCAATGATTCGATCTCCTGATTTCACTTGACCAGACTTACTTGCAGGGCCACCTTCTACAATGGTTTCAATTTTGGTGTAATCTTCGTTGCCACGTTCTGGACGAATCGACACACCAATACCTTCAAGCTGCAAGGTAGTTTGGCGATTAAGTTCTATCGCATCAATTGGCGGGTAATAGTTACTATGTGGATCATAAGTTGCCAACATTGCATTTAATGTTTTATCCAAGACGTCATCGCTTTTCACACGACTAATTCTTTCAAGCTGACGCGTATAACGTTTAGTTAACGTTTGGGCTGGCGTTAAATCTTCTGGGCCAGTTAAGTCTTGCCCATTTGCAAGTGAAGGATTCTCTTTAAGCGCTTTTTGCTTCGCCTGCTCTTCTTCACGGCTAATGGTTAAGTTGATTAACTGTGAAACCAACATTTTTCGCCAATGATTCTGTTGCTCAGCAGTCGTTTTAAAATATGGTGCTTTTTCACGATCAACTTCAATATAACTATTAGGCTGCTTTAAATTTTGCTGTTGTTTTAACTCAGCTAACATGAACTCATAAAATTGTTTTAAGCGTTCACGATATTGCTGATGAATTGCAAACGGTCCAGTTAAATTCCCCGCTTTTAATGAAGCACCAAAATTTGAACCATATAGTTTTTTATAATTTTGAACTTCAGAATCTAGAAATAATGAGTGATCTGGATCAAGGCTATCTAAATACATATCCAGAATACGATTTGATGTGTTCGCATCCAGACGCATATTTAAATAATGTTGACGATCAACTAAAGTTGCCAGTTGGCGAGCCACCAAAGCCTGTTCTTGCGTTGGCTGGATTGATTGAGAAACCGCAGCAGTATTGGTTGCCGCTCTCGCTTCATTCATCGTATGAGAGAAGAATAAACCGCCAGTCGCGATCGCTACTGCACAAGCTATAGTTTGAAGTTTCATAAATTTTTAATACTTCCTTGGGTGTTCCTATCTTACACGCTCTGTTTTCGATATGAACTAAGCAGATTCAAAATCTTAACCAACTAAATTGTTTATACCGTGTAGTTTTATCATATTCTGTACTGACAAAATGTAGCAAAACATTGCAAAATTCGCTTATTGTTTTTCAATCAAAATTCAAATGGAACCAATATGATTGGCGCATTGATGCTGGACATCGCCGGCACAGAACTTACTCAAGAAGATATTGAACTATTACGCGCTCCGCAAGTCGGTGGCATGATTTTATTTGCACGAAATATTGAATCTCCACAACAAGTACGTGCTTTAACCGACCATATGCGTCAAATTCGCCCAGATATTTTGATTGCTGTTGACCAAGAAGGTGGCCGAGTTCAACGACTAAGATCAGGTTTTACCGTATTACCAGCCATGGGCCGTTTTGGGGATTTATATTTAACTCAACCTCAAAAAGCACTTGAGCTGGCTGAACAGTGCGGTTGGTTAATGGCAACAGAAGTTCTTGCAGTCGGCATCGATTTTAGTTTTGCACCAGTTTTAGATCTTAATGCAATTAGTGACGTGATTGGCGACCGTGGCTTCTCTAAAAATATTGAAGATATTGCCCCACTTGCAGGCGCATTTATGCAAGGCATGAAAAAAGCTGGAATGGCAAATACGGGCAAACATTTCCCAGGCCACGGTTCTGTGAAAGCCGACTCTCATGTTGCTGCTGCAATCGACAGCCGTAGCTATGACGAAATTTATAACCATGATATGCAAAGCTTCATTAAGCTTATGCCTCAGCTTGATGCGCTCATGCCTGCACATGTGATTTATGATCAAGTTGATCCAAATCCAGCAGGTTTTTCACCTTTCTGGATTCAAGAAGTTCTACGCAAGCGTTTGAAGTTTGATGGTGTACTTTTCTCTGATGACTTAAGCATGCAGGCTGCTTGTGTCGCAGGGGGGGCAGATGCGCGTATTCAGGCTGCTCTAGCGGCTGGGTGTGACATGGGACTGGTGTGTAATGACCGAAGTGCAGCCTGTACAGCGCTCGAAGGTATTACAAACTTAGAACTACCAAACCAAGAGCGTTTAGAACGCATGCGCGGCCAAATTCCACAAATTCAGATCGGTGAAACCTTATCGCTTGGAAATGAGTGGCAAGCTGTCAAAACAGCCATTGAAGAGTTTAAAAATTCGATTTAAGTTAGTAAAAATTTTAATTGGCTACAAAAACCTATTCACTATCTGATACGCGGTTAAGTCATACGCAACCTACTCATCTGCTGAAGGATATTGATTGCTTCAATATATTTGATAGATTCAGAAAGTGAACAGGTTTTGCGTATGACAATGGTTTTGGTTACTTTTCCCGAAAGAAAAGTAACTCCAACTGAAAGTTCATCCCAAAATGCTAACCTAATTGACAGGACTCCGTCATGCAGGTTCATTCAACATCAATGCAGTAAAAATTCTTCATTTTTATAAATAATGAAGATCACACAAAAACAATAAATCGAGTTCAGGACGAATGACACAACAACTTTCAAAACACCGCCACATCTCTTTTACAGCCCACTATACGGGTTATATCTGGTATCAAATGGGAATCTCTCATGAAGCACTTGCCACAACCAAAGGCAAATCATTGGCATATTTAGTTCACCCGATAGAATCATGGGCAGAGAAATATGTGGGCGGTAGCATGCGCACGACGCTCAAACAACGCCACACCATGCTTGATCACCATTTAGAACAACTCATTCAAGAAAATCCTGATTTACAGGTGCTTGAAATAGCATGTGGCTTGTCGCCACGTGGCTGGTGGTTTAGACAACATTACCCTTCTATTACCTATCGGGAGCTTGATTTGCCCGATATGGCACAAACCAAACAAAATGCGTTACAGCAAATTGAAAAAAATGCACCTGAAATCTTATCAGTTGATTTATTTACAGAAGCTTTTGCACAAGCATTTGAAGTATTTGACCCTAACCGCCCACTGGTTGTGATTAGTGAAGGTTTAATTAATTATTTTGATAAAAATTTATTAAAACAATTGATCCAATCGATTGGCCACTATGGTGTTACTTTTAAAAAGTTTCACTATTTAACAGACCTCTACCCTGAACCAGTTAAAAACAAACTTGCTAGTATTATCTGGAATAGTAGTAAGTTACTTAAACTCATGTCTCGCAGTTCATTTAGTTTTCATTTCAAAAGTCCACAAGAAGTTAATGACTTTTTTAAAGATACAGAATTTGAGCAGGTTACTATTGAACAGCCACAAATATTTTTTGGGGAAGTTTCTCAAGATAGCCATGAAGAGCATTTAGGCGACTTAGTTTGGATTATTCACGCTCAAATAAAATAATAAATGGAAGTCTCATAATTTTTGAGACTTCCACTTATGAAAAAATTAAATTTTATACGGCTAGCTTTTGGCGAGCGATAAAACGACTTAAACGGTCAGCAAGCTCAAAACTGCCATGTTTAAATAAAGCACGTATTCCTTGTTCAGTAGCTTCAAAGATTAAACACTCAATCGAGAAAGGACCTTCTTCATCTTCTAAATGCAGTGCCAAATCACGTGGATGATCATTCACAAAATCAAGCTGCGAAATATCATCCATTTTTAAATATATCCCAAAGAAAGTCACGTCAACAATCGTCACTGGCACTTCTGTTTTACATTCACGATGGCTCAGTTGAGTGTTCGGTTGCAAAACTGGAACTCGCTCTTCACCACGGCGCTCCATCTTTTGCATCTGGTCACGCGTCATTGGAATAATACCATCTAGATTTTGGATAGATTCACCCTTCAAAAATGAAGTGAACAAACTCATGGTTTCTTTACGGCGCTGTAATTGAGGCACATGATCAGCGTTTGCAATAAGCGCAAATTCCATATCTGGACATTGCAAAGCAAAATTGGCATTTTCATGAGGCAGAGTAAAACTGTCGTACTGCCCTGCTGCAACCAACGTTTTGCACTCTGGAATAGGTACATCTGTTAAACGCAAAAGACGATTACAGTTAATTTCATAACGTTCTCGCTCAGTCCCCGTAAACTCGGCCATTTGTCTAAAAAATAACTTTTTAGCGGTTGGTGACATACGAGTTTTATCTAATTTTGCATGATTAACTAAATACAAAATAACAGCTTGCCCAAACTCTTCCATGCGGTTTTCCTGCATGAGTTTGAGCGACTCTTCCAAAATCATTCGCCAACTTTTACGAGTCTTTTGCATAACTCCCATCAAGATCATACGATCCATCAAATCTGGGCGCTGATGAGCAAAACAAGAGGCAATCACGGACCCTAAAGACATTCCCATTACAGAAACTTTTTGTATTCCAACGATATCTAACCAACGTCCTAACATTTCAGATAAATCAGGAAGTTCTAAAGTACCCGCAGATACTCCTGTGTCGCGATTAGTAATTTGCTGATTTGCACCCATCGAAGGTAAATCAATTAAAATAACCGGACCACTTTCAAACAATTGTTCAACACAATATTTATAAGAATTAAAATTCTGGAAAGCACCACCAACAATCACAATCGGCGTTTTGTGAATCGTTTTAGGATCGGCAATTGCCATATATTCAATTTTCCAACCGTCAATCCATGTTGTACGAGCAGGTTGTTTAAAACTATCTCTATGGTAGATATCGAAAAAGCCAAAACCGGCATAAGCTTGGTTGATCTCCGAATCCATTTGAATAATGGAATTCATATCCTTGCTTCCTCCTTGCTGTAATTTTTTTATGCTGCAAGAGTTCCTTCTTGAACACGTAATCTTTTATGCACAAAACTTTAAAATTTGTATTAGTTTGTATTGCACAATAACATTCTAAACAATTGTCTGAAATATACGCAATCGCTGAAATGACCGCTCATCTTGTTTAAGTCGCTAATAGTTTGCAAAATATTTAAATGTTTTTTTATGGCGGTCACATTTTTCAAAAAAAGCCATTCATTGTTCCGCATTTGACTGCTACTATCTTACTCATTGGTAAATGATTAAAAAATGCTATGCAAGATTCAATTGAACAATATATGCAAAAAGTTGGGCAACAAGCACGCGAGGCCTCACGCGTCTTAACAAGTGCTTCTACCTCACTAAAAAATCATGCACTCTCTGCTATTTATACTGCTTTAGAAAATAATCAGGCAGCAATTTTGGCGGCGAATCAAATCGACATGGATAAAGGTCGTAGCAACCAGCTCGACAGCGCCTTACTTGATCGTCTTGAGCTTACGCCCGCACGCTTTAAAGGGATGTTGCAAGGTTTAAAAGATGTGATCGCGCTTGTCGATCCAATTGGGGAAATTACGGATCTTGCATATCGCCCCACAGGTATTCAAATTGGAAAAATGCGTGTACCTTTAGGTGTTGTTGGTATGATTTATGAATCACGTCCAAACGTAACACTTGAAGCTGCATCTTTAGCGATTAAATCAGGCAATGCCATTATTTTACGCGGTGGTTCAGAAGCACTCGAATCAAATAAAGCAATCGCAGAAGCAATTAAGCATGGTTTAAAAGTTGCCGGTTTACCTGAGCATTCAGTACAAGTCATTGAAACTTCTGACCGTGCAGCTGTTGGTCATCTCATCACCATGGCTGAATATGTAGATGTAATCGTTCCACGTGGCGGTAAAAGCTTAATTGAGCGCGTAACCAACGAAGCGCGTATTCCTGTCATTAAACATCTTGATGGTAACTGCCATGTATTTGTTGAAGCACAGGCCGACTTGCAAAAAGCTTTACCAATTACATTAAATGCAAAAACACATCGTTACGGTGTTTGTAATGCGATGGAAACACTGCTTGTTGATGAAAAAATTGCAGACGTTTTCTTACCACGCATTGCCGAACTGTATACTGAAAAACAAGTTGAATTACGTGGCTGCCCAGAAACACGCCGTATTTTGGGTGCCTCTGTAAAACCTGCAACAGAAGAAGATTGGTATACCGAATATTTAGGGCCAATTCTTGCTGTTAAAGTGGTTAGCGGTATTGATGAAGCAATTGACCATATCAACAAATATGGTTCACATCACACCGATGCAATTGTGACTGAAAACTACACTTTAGCTCGTCAATTCTTAGCTCGTGTAGACTCAAGCTCAGTTGTAATCAATGCTTCAACTCGTTTTGCTGATGGTTTTGAATATGGCTTAGGGGCAGAAATTGGTATCTCTACAGATAAAATTCATGCCCGCGGTCCTGTTGGCTTAGAAGGCTTAACTTCTCAAAAATGGATTGTGTTAGGTGACGGTCAAATTCGCCAATAATTAATCTATGAGTTCAAATAAAAACGCCTGATCAATTTCAGGCGTTTTTTTATTATTCAAGTTATTAATTAGAAAATAAAGTCGGTATTCACGAATTTAGAATAGTGCTCAGACACCATAGAGGCCAACATGCCTTTGCTATCATCTGTTTGTTTAGCAGCAATCATAGAACGGATAGAGAACGCTCGTAGAGCATCATGCACAGACAGTGTACCTTCCGCGGAATCTTTACGACCACCGAACGGGAATACATCAGGGCCACGCTGACATTGACAATTGATGTTTACACGACAGACTTGATGAACCAGCGGATCAACTAAATGGCCAATTTGCTCAGGGTCACTACCAAAAATACTCACCTGCTGACCATGATCAGAAGTAGTAACATATTCCAGCACAGTTTCAATATCATCATAAACAGAGACTGGTATCACTGGACCGAACTGTTCTTCACGATACAGTCTCATCCCCTCAGTCACTGGATAAACTACGGCTGGATAGAACATGGTTTTGCAGAACTCACCACCTTCCGGATTAACTACTTTTGCCCCTTTAGCCACAGCATCTTCAATCACTTCAGTCATGTAGGCTGTACGGTGCATACCAGGTAGCGGCGTAATAAATACACCTTTTTCCCACGGCATACCCACTTTAAGTTTGGCCAGTTCAGCCGTTAGGCGGTTAACAAATTCATCGGCTATCGAGCGATGTACCATCAGCATTTTGAGCGCGGTACAACGCTGACCATTAAACGACAATGCACCCAGCAGACACTCTTTCACTGTTAGATCCAAATCAGCATCTGGCAGAATAATGGCTGCATTCTTCGCATCCAATCCCAAAATCGCACGCAGACGGTGAGATTTAGGATGTTGCTTCTTCAAGTGATCAGCCACTTTACTAGAGCCAATCAGTGCCAGTACATTAATTTGCCCAGATGCCAATAGATGGGGTACCACTAGAGAGCCTGGTGCATAAATCGTATTGATCACACCTTTTGGAAATGAGTCACGGAACGCTTCTAGTAACGGTTCAAACAACAAAGTCCCAAATTGAGGTGGTTTAAAAATAATGGTATTACCCATCAGCATAGCTGGGATCAGAGTTGCAAAGGTTTCGTTCAGTGGGTAGTTGTATGGTCCCATACACAACACGACACCTAATGGAGTACGACGGATTTGTCCAATCGTACCTTCAGCAATTACAAAGCGGGAGTTGGCATTATCTAAATCTTTCAGGGCATCAATCGTTTGACGCATGTAGGTAATCGTACGGTCAAATTCTTTCTCTGAATCCGCCAAGCTTTTGCCAATTTCCCACATGATCAGCTTAATAATCAGATCTCGTTGCTCCACCATGCGCTGAATAAAATTTTGCATACAGGCAATGCGCTCACCAACCTTCATCATTGGCCATTCGCCACGACCATTGTTGTAAGCCCTTACCGCTGCTTCTAGTGCTTCATCGCTTTCTTTTTCACCCATAACAGGATAACTACCAAGCTCAACTTGCTGTAGGCTACCGTCAGGCTGCTGAATCCAGATTGGAGATAATGTTTTCTTGGTTGCACCAGCCCATAGCTTCAACTCACCGTCCACTAATGAGACACGCTGATGAATTTGGGAAGGCAGACGCACACTTTCAGGAATACTGTCCACTACTGGGAATTTAAGCTGTAGATTATTTAACTGATTCATTCTTCTTAATACCTTATTATTCGTATGTCTTTTATATATTCCCGAACTCGCCCCTGTAATCAGGTTTTATTCGGGTCAATATCACTATTATTATCCGTACTCACCTTGCTTGAACCGTAAACCACAAGGTGAATATCTTAAAGCGTTGATAATCTTTCTAGATGAATTTACCCCCGACACACACTATCAGTCACCCCTAGCTTCTGGATGACTTGTTCAATAATCTGTTCTGGTGTGAGAGCAATATCAATAGCAATTGCTTCATTCACATCAGGTTCCTCTAATGTGTCTAGCTGGGTTTGTAGCAACGCTGGGTCAAAAAAATGACCTGATCTTTCTGCAAGTCGTTGCTGTAATAACTCATAAGAACCTTTTAAGTAGACAAACTTAACATTCTGGTCCTGACCTCTTAAAATATCGCGATACATGCGTTTTAAAGATGAGCATGTAAATACAGCCGTTTCACCGTCTCTCTGTTTGGTTTCAATGGCCTGACGAATTGCCTGTAACCATGGCAAGCGGTCTTCATCAGTTAAGGGAATACCTTGACTCATCTTACTTTTATTTGCAGCTGAATGAAGCGTATCGCCATCAAGGAACTCACAAGCCAAACGCTCTGATAACAATTCACCAATTAGGGTTTTACCTGTTCCACAGACACCCATTGCAATCACAATCATGGATTACTCACCTTTAATTATAAAATAGTGCTAAGCAGTAGCGTGAAAGATAAACCCAACACTGAAATGATCGTTTCTAATACTGACCAAGTCTTGAGTGTCTGCCCTACTGTCATACCGAAATATTCTTTGATTAACCAGAATCCTGCGTCATTTACATGTGAGAAAACTAATGAACCTGAACCTGTGGCAAGTACTAAAAGTTCTGGCCTAACTGCGACACCCGCCGTAGCTGCAATTGGAGCGACAATACTACACGCTGTAGCCATAGCCACCGTTGCCGATCCTGTTGCCAAACGAATCAGTGCTGCAACAAACCAGCCTAACAATAACGGCGATAAATTTGCCTTCAATGCTGTAGAAACAATCTCATTAGAAATACCGGTGTCACGCAAAATGCCGCCAAAACCACCACCAGCACCTACAATCAACATAATCCCAGCAATAGAAGCTAAACACCCACCGCAGAATTTTTCAATTTGTTCACGGTTAAAGCCCTGCATCGTACCAAAGGTAATAAAGCTGACCAGTACGGCAATGAGTAATGCGATATCAGAAGTACCAATAAAACGTAGCAAATCATTTGCGAAAGTCTGTGGTGCAAAGAACAGATCAGCCCAGCTTCCAACCAACATTAATACTACAGGCAGCATAATTGTGAATAAGGTAATCCCAAAGCTTGGTAGCTCACGAGTTCTATTCGTATCTGCTTCAATAAACTGCTTCGCTAACGGGTTATTCTCAGGCAATTTGACGTATTTGTTGATCCACAATGCATACAGTGGCCCAGCGACGATAGCCGTTGGCACACCCACTATCAGACTATAAGCAATCGTTTTACCGATATCAGCATGGTAAGCCTGTACTGCCAACAGTGCCGCTGGATGTGGTGGAATTAACCCATGCACAACCGACAAACCTGCAACCATTGGCAAGCCAACAACCAGTAAAGATTTGCCTGTTCGCTTGGCAATGTTGAATGCAATTGGAATGAGTAGAACGAAACCTACTTCGAAAAATACGGGAAGACCAACAATAAGGGCAATAAACATCATGGCCCAGTGAATATTTTTCTCACCAAACCACTTAATTAAAGTAATTGCTATTCGCTCTGCGCCACCAGACTCGGCCATCATTTTACCGAGCATTGTTCCTAGTGCGATTACAATCGCAAGGTGACCTAAGGTTTTACCTGTACCAGCTTCATAAGACTTAACAATATCACCCATTGGCATGCCAACAGCCAAGGCTAAACCGAGTGAAACAATAATAAGAACTAAAAATGGATAAATTCTAAACTTCGCGATCATGACCACTAAAGCAATAATCGCGATTACAGTGTAGATCAGTAACATGCCACCCTGAACCGTCTCC
The DNA here is from genome assembly GCF_052044755.1 of Acinetobacter sp. 22512. Classification (NCBI taxonomy): domain Bacteria; kingdom Pseudomonadati; phylum Pseudomonadota; class Gammaproteobacteria; order Moraxellales; family Moraxellaceae; genus Acinetobacter; species Acinetobacter sp. 22512. The sequence continues at coordinate 121,077 of NZ_JBQENP010000003.1, forward strand.
ATGGGACACTTCTCCTTGGAATAATTATTTAGGCACACTGCCTAAACAAGGGTCTTCAACCACAGTAATTCCTACTGTTAAGACATTAAATTTTTATATTTAGGTGTGACCAGCACAAACTGGTCACATCAATACAGCCTTTAAAGCACATAAAATGCACTTCATTTTTTATAAATATCGACTACATCTACAGTGCTCTCAACTGACTCGCAATTTGTGCCAAGCGAGTAATTTCAGCCCAGTCTTGGGCAGCTACAGTAGCTTTAGGTGTTAACCATGAACCACCTACACAAACCACGTTAGGTTGTTTTAAGAAATCTGGCGCTGACTCTGCCGTAATTCCACCAGTCGGACAAAAGCGCAAGTTTGGAAATGGACCATAAAATGCTTTTAGCATCTCAACGCCACCTGCCTGTTGAGCTGGGAAGAACTTCACAATGTCATAACCCAATTCAATCGCTTGAATCAGGTCACTTGGTGTCATCACACCCGGCAATAGAGGTAAGCCAGCATCTTGCGCAGCCAAATGTAGGTCTTTAGTCAAACCAGGAGATACCCCAAATTGAGCACCTGCTTTTTTAGCTTGAGCACAGTGTTCTGGCTTGGTAATCGTACCTACACCCACCACAATGTCATCAGCTAATTGGCTAGCACGCTCAATAGCAGCAAGACCAGCAGCGGTACGCAATGTAATCTCAAGAACTTTCACGCCACCTGCATGTAAAGCACGTGATACATCCTCACCTTGCTCAGCAGAATCAAATGCCAATACAGGGATAACTGGGCCTAATTTGACGATATCTTCAATTTTAATCATTATTTTTCAGTTCCTTTGATTCAAATCTGCTCTGGTGAATTTTCACCAACCAATGCACCAAATACAGATGCTCCATGTTCAGCTGGCGCAGCAGCAGCACGGAAAACACCAAATAATTCACGGCCAAAGCCAACTTCGTTTTCTGCCTGATGTTCTGGCTGAGCAACAGGACGCGACTGCCAAGTCTGTTCATCTATTTCAACATCGAGTACGCCAGCCTCAGCATCAATGATTAACATATCGCCTGTTTGCACTTTAGCAATCGGCCCATTTAGTAAGGCCTCTGGAGATAAATGAATCACCGCAGGAACTTTACCTGAAGCACCAGACATACGGCCATCAGTGACTAAAGCAACGTGGAAACCTTGATCTTGTAAAACACCCAACACAGGAGTTAAACGATGCAATTCAGGCATACCGTTAGCACGCGCACCTTGGAAACGAACAACTGCAATAAAGTCTCGATGTAATTCACCACGATCAAATGCAGCTTGCACTGCTTCTTGAGAATCAAACACAATTGCTGGAGCTTTAACTTTACGGTGTTCTTGCGCAACAGCAGAAATCTTGATCACACCACGGCCAAGGCGACCTTGCATTAAACGCAAGCCACCATCTGGTTGAAACGGCGCATCAATGCTACGTAAAACTTTGTCATCAAGACTTTGAACCACACTGTCAACCCAAGTGAGCTTACCATCAATCAATTTCGGCTCTTTGGTGTAGTGCTGTAAACCTTTACCAGCCACAGTCGTTACATCGTTATGCAACAGACCAGCTTCAAGTAAGTTACGAATGAGGAAAGCGACCCCACCCGCAGCTTGGAAATGGTTTACATCAGCCTTACCATTTGGATAGATTTTTGCGAGTAATGGAACAACAGCCGATAACTCATCGAAGTCATCCCAGTCAATCAAGATACCAGCAGCGCGAGCAATCGCAATCAAATGCAAAGTATGGTTGGTTGAACCACCGGTAGCGAGTAACGCCACGATGCCATTGATAATGGCTTTTTCATCAATCACATGACCAATCGGCGTGTAGTTTCCACGCTCAACTGTTAAATCAAGTACACGAATCGCCGCTTCTGCGGTGAGTGCATCACGTAATGGTGTATGAGGATGAACAAATGCGGCACTTGGCAAATGTAAGCCCATTACTTCCATCAGCATTTGATTACTGTTGGCTGTACCATAAAAAGTACAGGTCCCTTGACCATGATAAGCAGCTGACTCAGCTTCTAGCAAAGCATCTCGGCCAACCTGACCCGTTGCAAATTGCTGACGAATTTTAGCTTTCTCATCGTTAGATAGACCACTGGTCATTGGGCCAGCTGGCACAAAAATAGTAGGTAAATAGCCAAACTGCAAAGCACCAATGAGCAAGCCCGGCACGATCTTGTCACAAACACCAAGACATAAAGCTGCGTCAAACATGTTATGAGACAATGCAATCGCTGTACTCATCGCAATGGTTTCACGAGAAAACAATGACAGTTCCATGCCAGCATTACCTTGGGTAATACCGTCACACATCGCAGGAACACCACCTGCAAACTGCGCTACTCCCCCATTTTCGCGAGCGGCATTTTTAATTAAATCTGGAAATGTTTTATATGGTGCGTGAGCCGACAGCATTTCGTTATATGAAGATACGATGCCAATATTTGGTTCACGGCCTACTTTAATAATTAATTTTTCATTATCGTCCATACTGGCAAAACCATGAGCCAGATTGGCACATGAAAGTGCTCCACGAGCAGGAAATTTGCCTTGTGCATGTTCAATACGTTGTAAATATGCAGAACGAGTTTTTTGACTACGTGCGATTACACGCTCGGTCACTTTTGCCAATATTGGATTCGGCAAGTCCATGCTGGACGCTCCTGTACAACCGGATAAGCCGGAACATAAAAATAGACCAAATGATATATTTCATCATCATTTGATAAGGGGAAGGAACAATATTATTAAGGCAAAAAGCGACATGCAAGCCCTAGTCAATTTTACGGTAATACCGGAGCATGGGTATTAAATACAAATTATGTTTAAGTTTTAAACAAAAAGCTGGTTTTATTTTTGACTATATTTACTGGTATATTAGCTTCTAATAACTACGAGAAAATTCTCATAATATCAAAGCAATAAAACATTCTTATAAATGTATTTATACCGGCTTTTTTATACTAAGTTTTATATTAAAAATGTTTATGATTTATATATTTTAACCTATATATAAACGATTAAAATTTAATTTCATTTACGTATATTATTTGTAATACTCCCCTATAGTTTGATTAAAATAACACCACTTCTTTTTTCTTAAAAAATTTATACCAAATATTTGAAAAATACATTAAATAGAAATTTACCTTTCATAAATATATACAAAAAACTCGTTTCTACACGTATAAAAAAACAAGGAATACAGTGGTTAAGCTTTATACTGGACAAATGTTAGTTACAAATAATTTGATGGTCGATAGTGCTTAAGTCTAATGGGCTAAAGTCTATCTTGGACAGAAAAACAACACATGTTAAAACATGACAACCCGTTCAATCTGTATCGAAAAATAATACATGTTGAACAGGAAGTTAGGAAAACTATTTTAAATCAGGACTTGGGTATTTCAACGTGGCTACATCAGTATTAGTTATCAATTGCGGCTCTTCATCAATTAAATACGCACTGGTTTCAGAGCGTCGTGAAGATCGTATTTACGGTTTAGCAGAAAACTTGGGGGCAGCTGATGCTCGTATTAAGGGAATTACAGTAGGTGGTGAACCACTTGAACTTTCAATCCCTTATGCTGATCATGCCAAAGCTTTAGAAACTTTACTTGCACGTCTTGCCAACTACAAACCGCAAGCAATCGGACATCGTGTTGTACACGGGGGTAGTTTAACCAAAGCAGAATTACTCACTCCTGAAATTATTGAACGTATTCGTGCTGCGACACCTTTAGCCCCACTTCATAACCCAGCACATTTAATTGGTATTGACGCAACCGTACGTCTATTTCCTGAATTACCTCAAGTTGCCGTATTCGACACTGCATTCCATCAAACCATGCCACCGCATGCATATCGTTATGCAATTCCTAAGTTTTTATATACTGACCACAATGTCCGCCGTTATGGCTTCCATGGTACAAGTCACGCCTATGTGTCTGACAAAGCGAGTGAGCTGGCAGGTAACCTGAAAAAAGGTGGATGGTTAACAGCGCATCTAGGAAACGGCAGTTCAACTTGCGCAGTGTGGAATGGACAAAGTGTTGACACGTCTATGGGCCTTACTCCACTTGAAGGCGTAGTGATGGGAACGCGTAGTGGTGACGTTGATCCAAGCTTACATAGCTTCCTTGCGAAAAACCTCGGTTGGGATTTAGCAAAAATTGATAAAGTTTTAAATAATGAAAGTGGCTTACTAGGTTTATCTCAACTGTCTAACGACATGCGTACAGTGATTGAAGCTGCTGAAAATGGTAATGAAGATGCTAGTCTTGCAATTGAAGTGTTTAGCTATCGCCTTGCAAAATCACTGGCTGCATTAAGCTGTGGCTTACCGACTTTGGACGGTCTAATCTTCACAGGCGGTATTGGCGAAAACTCAGCTTATATTCGTGAAAAAACCTTAGCTTATTTACCTCATTTTGGTTTGCAGCTTGATAAAGATCAAAACAACAACCTAAAACGTGGCACTGAAGGACGAATCGACAATGGAACAGGACCTCAAATTTGGGTCATTCCTACAGACGAGGAAGGCCGTATTGCCAAAGAAACTCGTCAAGTTGTTGAAGCAGCAGAAAATACAGCATCTGTAGCAAGCCTTGCCTAATTAGAGCTTAGCGAAAACTCGATATTCGTTTATTTATAGGTTTATATGAATACAATTTTATTGATTCCTACAGGCGAAGGGGTTGGTTTAACCTCTGCCTGCTTAGGCATGATTTACGCACTTGATTGTAATGGGATTAAAGCAGGCTTTTTAAAACCATTTTCTCAAGAAGACCAAGAACATCTTGACCGAACCACTTCATTATTTGGTCATTTATTTCAAAGTAAAACTGTTCAATCTATTTCGCATGAAAAATTAACTCAGCTTATTGCCGCTGGGGAAGTAGATGAATTACTTGAAGAAGCTGTTAGCCTTCATCGTAGTGTTGCAGCAGACCATGATGTCATTATTGTGGAAGGCTTATTACCTAACGGACAAGACCACTTTGCCAGTGAACTCAACGCAAGTCTTGCTCAAGCACTTGATGCAGAAGTCGTGCTGGTCAGCACAGCAGATATTCAAAACCCGAAAAAAGCAGCAGAAAAAGTAGATGCTCATTTACGTCAGTTTGGTGGAGCAACATCAAATCGTACTGCTGGTGTACTGTTTATGCGTACCCGTGGATTAACTGAAGAAACAGCACAAATTCCTGTTGCGTTTGATCCATCGTTACGACCGACTGAAGAAATCGCAAAATTTACGACCGAACTGCAAAAATATAATCGTTATTTCGGCTCTAGTGACTTACCAATTATTGGACTTGTTCCTTTTAGTAACACGCTAAGCGTACCGAGAACTCTCGATATTGCAAATGTCATTGATGGGCAATGGGTACATCAAGGTGAAGCTAAAACACGTCGAATTTTGCATTCGAGTTTAATTGCTTCAAGCATTGAATATGAACTGAATAAGTTTATTGCAGGCGAGTTAATTATTAGCGCATCTGAGCGTACCGATGTTTTACTTGCAAGTAGTTTGGCAACCAGCAATGGTATTCCTCTTGCAGGTTTGGTACTGACTGAACGAGAAGCACCAGCACCAGAACTTTTAGAGTTTTGCCAAAGTGCAATTAAACAAGGGTTACCGATTTTACATACCCGTTTAAACACACTTGAAACTGCACAGCGTTTATCTAATTTTGGCAATGAGATTCCAACTGACGATACTGAACGTGCAGAGCAAGTGACTCGATTTGTTTCAAGTCATATTGATGTTGAATGGCTTAAACAGCACAGCAACAATGCTGCTACCCCTCGCCTGTCGCCATCAGCTTTCCGTCATGAACTGGTGCAAAAATCGATTGCAGCGAAAAAACGGATTGTGCTACCTGAAGGTGATGAACCACGCACCATTCAAGCTGCGGCAATTTGTCAGGCACGTGGCATTGCCGACTGTATTTTGCTGGCTAAACCAGATGCTGTGCACGATGTTGCAAAAGCACGCGGTATTGAATTACCTGCTGAATTGGCAATTGTCGACCCTGATAGTATTCGTGATCAATACGTTGTACCAATGGTTGAGCTACGTAAAGGTAAACTCAACGAGCTGCAAGCGAAAGAACAACTTCAAGATACCGTAGTGCTTGGCACCATGATGTTAGCCTTAGATCAAGTCGACGGTTTAGTTTCAGGTGCGGTACACACCACAGCAAATACGGTCCGCCCAGCATTCCAACTCATCAAGACAGCACCTGAATATTCACTAGTTTCATCTATATTCTTTATGCTTTTACCAGATGAAGTTTATGTATATGGTGACTGTGCGATTAATCCAGACCCGACAGCAGAACAACTTGCTGAAATTGCAATTCAGTCGGCTGACTCAGCGAAAGCCTTTGGAATTGACCCGCGTATTGCCATGATCAGCTACTCAACCGGTACTTCCGGAACAGGTGCTGATGTTGAAAAAGTACAGCAAGCAACTCAAATTGCTCAACAACGTCGTCCTGACTTACTGATTGATGGTCCACTTCAATACGATGCAGCTTCAGTTGAAAGTGTGGGGCGTCAAAAGGCACCTGACTCACGCGTTGCAGGCCGTGCGAATGTATTTATCTTCCCAGATTTAAATACGGGTAATACCACTTACAAAGCAGTACAGCGTGCTGCAAATGTTGTGAGCGTTGGACCAATGCTGCAAGGCCTCAACAAACCAGTCAATGACTTATCTCGTGGAGCCTTGGTAGATGACATCGTCTTTACCATTGCATTAACGGCAATTCAGGCAGAACAGCAAGCCACTGCCAAATAATTAAGGGTATCCGGAATTTCTGGTTGATAAAATGCCAAAGATGTAAAGAAGAAAATCTTTCTCAGCGGATTATCTGATTGATCCTCTTCAGCCTACTCTACTGCCAATTTTCTGTTTCCACCTTCGCCTGAGTCTTCATAGCGATGCTGACTAGGGAGGACAGCGAGAGCTGGGCAAGCGTCAAAGCGGTTCTGGTTCATGCGCAATCCGGACACCTGCACAACATTCCTCTTGTAAGAAACCGATCAAATTCTCTAGGTGCCCATACTCGGCTATACAGACAATCGTGCGGCTATGTTTCTCCTGCCGGATCAGCCCTACCTTGGCCATGCGCGCAAGGTGATGTGATAGCGTCGAAGCAGGAATACCCAGCCCCTTCTGGATATCTCCGACCGAAGCCCCATCATGGCCAGCTTTGACCAGAAAGCGGAACACGGACAGTCGGTGACTATTCCCTAGCTCAGCTAAGCTGGCTGCAACCTTTTCGTGATCCATAGCACGCCCCAATAATTCGATGTTTCTAGAATTATAGTTGACAGGTCGGATAAACGCAAGTAGGCTGCGTACATCATTTCGACAATACTAGAAATATAGGAGTAATATTGAATGTCATCTCAACTCCAAGACGCTCTAGGCATGTTCGCCTTTCTCGCTATCGAGCTATCGGTTTTATTCATTGGCATTAGCTTGCTGGTCGGAGTTCTTCAACGTCACATCCCACCATCCAAGGTGGAAGCGTTACTGCCTTCCAGTGGGAAGCGAGGCTATTTTCTTGCTGCTGGTTTAGGAGCTATAACGCCCTTCTGTAGTTGCTCGACTATCCCCATGTTGAAAGGGTTGATTCGGGCACGGGCCGGTTTTGGGCCGATGATGGTGTTTCTTTTCTCATCTCCGTTGCTGAATCCTATCGTCGTCGGCCTGCTGGTTGCCACGTTTGGATGGACACTTACTGCTATCTATGTGCTCACCGCTTTGGTGGTCGCGGTAGGTGCCGGATGGCTGCTTCACACGCTTGGCTTCGAGCGTTATGTGCGCCGGACGGCGACACAAGAGAGCAGTGGATGTAGTTCATCAGCAAGCCCGTGCAGTGCTACATCGACCGCATCGAGTTGCGGCACCAACAGCTGCGACACCACTCCGAAGACGGCTTCTTGCGGGGCTGATAGGAAGACAACAGTCTCTACGTCTAGCGAATGCTGTGACAGTCAACCCACTGTCACGGTTAAGAAAGAAGGGAAGTACAGTGGTGTGTGGCGGGAAGCTTGGTCGGACTTTATCGATGTGTTGCCTTACCTGCTCATCGGTATTGCGATTGGCAGCGTGATCTATGGTTTCATGCCCACTGACTTATTGGAGCAGTATGCAGGCCCAGATAATCCCTTTGCCATTCCAGTTGCCGCTGTCATCGGCGTGCCGTTGTATATTCGCGCTGAAGCCGTCATACCTCTGGCAGCGGCTCTGATGGCCAAAGGCGTGGGTGCCGGGACGGTGCTAGCGTTGATCATCGGCAGTGCCGGAGCCAGCCTGACTGAGCTCATTCTGTTGCGCTCTTTGTTCACGCTGAAGCTTTTAGCGGCGTTTTTAGCAGTCATTTTTGCTATGGCGATGATTGCCGGTTACGCCACCTACCTGTTTTTCTGATCAAGGCGGGAGATGATTAATTCGTTAAGCCTTCCTGGGTACCAGTTGGTGGATTCTGATGAGCAGAATGAAGACATACATTTTCGGCTTGAAGCACCTACACCAGTAGCCTGCGAGGGGTGCGGCGTGCAGGGTGAGTTCGTGCGGTTCGGCAAGCGTGACGTTCCCTATCGTGATCTGCCCATCCACGGCAAGCGGGTCACTCTCTGGGTGGTCCGCCGCCGATACACCTGCCGGGCCTGCAAGACAACATTCAGGCCCCAGCTACCGGAGATGGTGGACGGATTCCGTATGACACTGCGGCTGCATGAGTACGTGGAGAAGGAATCCTTCAACCACCCCTACACCTTTGTGGCGGCACAGACCGGCCTGGACGAGAAGACGGTGCGCGACATCTTCAACGCCCGCGCCGAGTTCCTGGGGCGCTGGCACCGCTTCGAGACGCCCCGCATCCTGGGCATTGACGAGCTATACCTGAACAAGCGCTACCGCTGCATTCTGACCAACATTGAGGAGCGAACCCTGCTCGACCTGCTGGCCACCCGCCGCCAGGACGTGGTGACCAACTACCTGATGAAGCTGAAAGACCGGCAGAAGGTCGAGATCGTCAGCATGGACATGTGGAACCCCTACCGGGCAGCGGTCAAGGCTGTGCTGCCCCAGGCCCGTATCGTGGTCGATAAGTTCCATGTGGTGCGCATGGCCAACGATGCCCTAGAGAGAGTGCGCAAGGGCCTCAGAAAGGAGCTGAAACCGTCCCAGAGCCGGACTCTCAAGGGAGACCGGAAAATCCTGCTGAAACGCGCTCACGAAGTCTCAGACCGGGAGCGCCTCATCATGGAGACCTGGACAGGCGCGTTCCCGCAACTGCTGGCCGCCTACGAGCACAAGGAGCGCTTCTACGGCATCTGGGACGCCACCACACGGCTCCAGGCAGAAGCCGCCCTGGACGAGTGGATAGCCACCATCCCGAAGGGCCAAAAGGAAGTCTGGAGCGATCTGGTCAGGGCAGTGGGAAACTGGCGCGAAGAGACCATGACCTACTTCGAGACGGACATGCCCGTCACCAACGCTTACACGGAGTCCATCAACCGACTGGCCAAGGACAAGAACCGTGAAGGGCGCGGTTACTCCTTCGAGGTGATGCGGGCACGAATGCTCTACACCACGAAGCACAAGAAGAAGGCACCGACTGCGAAGGTCTCTCCTTTCTACAAGAAAACCATCGGTTACGGACTGCCGGACTTCGCAGAGGAACTCAACTACGGAGTCGATCTATCAACCATCTGATAATGGTATCAGGTTGGTGGGGTAAAGGTGCCCCATCAACCATTAAATCCGTATACCCATAATTAATAAATTCACCTTTACTACCTCTCGCCATTTGATATCCGCTCAAATGGCTTTTTTTATTTTAGTCATTCAAAAATAAATAATTTTCCGATTTCTGGCATTTAAATCACATCAATATCTTCTTATGCGACTTTCGGTCAAAAGATCAACCAATCTCCCACAACACCCTCTTTTTGTCATATAATTTAGCCCGCTAGCTAACAGCCCGCTCAAGAGATTTTCTGGTATGACAACGATTATCAAACAAGATGACTTGATTACATCGATCAAGGACGCCCTACAGTTTATTTCGTACTATCACCCGCAAGACTTTATCCAAGCGATGAGCCGTGCTTATGATCGCGAAGAAAACAAAGCCGCAAAGGATGCAATTGCACAGATTCTAATTAACTCTCGCATGTGTGCGGAAGGTCATCGTCCAATTTGCCAAGATACTGGTATTGTTAACGTTTTCCTTGAAGTGGGCTTAGATGTTAAATTTGATTTAACGATGAGCTTAGACGATGCAGTAAATGAAGGTGTTCGCCAAGGTTACCTTGAAAACAGCAACGTTCTTCGTGCATCTGTACTTGCTGACCCTGCATTTGGTCGTAAAAATACAAAAGATAATACCCCTGCTGTAATTCACTACAAACTCGTTCCGGGTAACAAAGTAGATATTACTGTTGCTGCTAAAGGTGGCGGTTCAGAAAACAAATCTAAACTTGCGATGCTTAACCCATCTGACTCGATTGTTGACTGGGTACTTAAAACCGTTCCAACTATGGGTGCAGGCTGGTGTCCTCCTGGTATGCTCGGTATTGGTATTGGTGGTACTGCTGAAAAAGCCATGATGCTTGCTAAAGAAGCACTCATGGAAGAAATCAATATGGATGAATTACTTCGCCGTGGACCAGAGAACAAAATCGAAGAGCTTCGTATAGAAATCTTTGAAAAAGTAAATGCACTTGGTATTGGTGCACAAGGTCTCGGTGGTTTAACGACTGTTCTTGATATTAAGATTAAAGATTACCCATGTCATGCTGCTGGTAAACCAGTAGGTATGATTCCTAACTGTGCTGCTACTCGTCATGCTCACTTCCAGCTTGATGGTACAGGTGTAGCTCATATTCAAGCACCAAAACTTGAAGACTACCCATCTGTAACTTGGGACTCTTCACAGTCTAAACGCGTAAACCTTGATACCATTACTCAAGAAGAAATGGACTCTTGGAAACCGGGTGACACATTACTTCTTAGCGGAACAATGTACACAGGTCGTGATGCTGCGCACAAACGTATGGTTGAAATGATCGATAATGGTGAAGAATTACCAGTTGATCTTAAAGGTAAGTTTATTTACTACGTTGGCCCTGTTGATCCAGTGGGTGATGAAGTCGTTGGTCCTGCTGGCCCTACAACTGCAACACGTATGGATAAATTCACACGTAAAGTATTAGAACATACTGGCCTATTCGGTATGATCGGTAAAGCTGACCGTGGTCCTACAGCAATTGAAGCAATCAAAGACAACAAAGCAACTTACTTAATGGCAGTTGGTGGTGCGGCTTACCTCGTATCTAAAGCTGTTCGCGAAGCTGAAGTTGTTGCGTTTGCAGACTTAGGTATGGAAGCCATCTACAAATTCGTAGTTGAAGATATGCCTGTTTCTGTTGCAGTTGATGTAAACGGTACTTCAATTCACGCAGTAGCTCCAAAAATCTGGCAAGCGAAAATTGGAAAAATTCCAGTAGTCGATGCAGCAGCTGGCTAATCAAGAAAAGCACCGAATTCGGTGCTTTTTTTATGCATTCTTTTTTTATTTTAAAATCTGAAAAGAATTGTAACAATTACTTCGTCAATCTGTGCTATTAATGAAAGCACCCTCTCGCCAAATATTGAATATAGGTCATTTCATGACTATTCGCCCTATTCTTAAAAATCTCTCAATCAGCCTCTGCCTAAGCTGTATTACCACAAGCTTATTTGCCTCTCCTGCCAAATTAAGTTCAGTTAAAGAACTCATGCAAATGAGCCAAATTGATTACCTGCTTAAAGAATCAATTAATGAATTAACACCTTATTATGATCAACAGGCAGAACAGATCGTTAGTAATATCACGGGTATCAAAACTTTAGGTCCAAAAGAAAAAGAGGCCGCGAAGAAGTTAGGTTTACTCCTAAAAGATTCGAGCAATCAGCTCATTAGCAATCCAAAAACCGCCCAAGCCTTACAGGATATTTATCTTAAGACTTATACTGAAGAGGAAATTCAGGCTAATCTGAAATTTTTAAAAACCCCAGAAGGCCAATCAATTACGCGCAAAAACGTACAGATTATGGGGCAAATTTCAGAATATATGATGGAGTTGGGACAGCAAACATTTAATGACCCTAAAGCACGAGATCATATGCAAGAAGAGATGCTTAAAATTCTTGCACCGTTGATGAAAGATAAAGAAAAGTCTTAACTTTTCTTTATCTTTTTTAGGCTATTACCAAGTTAAAGGATTCCATAATTTAAATGGTTTAATCAGATGTACATCTGATTTTTCATCATATTTGGCTGGCTTTAATTCTTGTGGTTTATGACGGATCTTTCCTGAAGCATCTTCAGCCACAAAATTATAGCTAGAAGATTTCAACTCGGTAAATGCTATCTCTCTACGTCCAATATTGTCTTGCATTAACATAAATGGACCAGTATGTTCACTTCGGTCCATTTTATTTTCTTCATCATATTTCAAATAATAAGACGTTCCCGCCTCAACAGTGATATCAATATATTTTGGTTCTTGAAAATGGATACCAAGTAAAGGGCGACTCGCAGAAAGGCGATATGTTCCTGCTGGCAACTCAATCCAGTAATAATGATTATGTAATAGACTCGGAATGCGCTTACCATTCACAAAGAGATTAATCGCTGCGATTTCCTGACGATTCCATTTTGTGTCTGGTCGATATAGATAAACTACAGCTGCCTGTTCATTTTGTGGTTTAATTGGAGCAAAAGTCTGACCCAATTTTTGGTTGACCCACCCTCCTACAGAAAAACCGCCTAAATGATATTGATCTAATAAACCAGGTTCTTTTTCAACATCAACTTTAGGTAGAGTCGCGGTCAATTCACTCGGATTTTTTTCTAAATGAGATGAACTTTGACAGCCCACAAATAGTCCGGCACAGCACAAAGATACGATTAAATAACGCATGGCATCCCTCAAAGCGTTTTGTTTTTGATTTATTTTTTACACCGCAAAACTATGCGTATTTTGTATTTTTAAGATTAACACTACCCATATAAATTGAAAACAAAAAAAGCATGAATCACTAACGCGATTCATGCTTTTTAGATGAATGAAATCTATGCAGACTTCGAATCAATAACCTTTAAATCTGCCTTAGCAACACTTTCATGCGTTGCAGCTTCTTTAGGCTGACGTTCAGCCTGATAAACAGGTTCTGCTTCACCATTAATAACTGCTTCATTAATAATGACTGTTCCAACATCTGTACGACTTGGTAAATCATACATAGTTTCAAGCAGTACGTTTTCCATAATAGAACGTAGACCACGCGCTCCTGTATTACGTTCAAGCGCTTTTTTAGCAACAGCACGCAATGCAGAGTCTTCAAAGATTAGATCAATATTTTCCATAGTGAAAAGATATTGATACTGGCGAGTTAATGCATTTTTTGGCTCAGTCAAAATTTGCATTAAAGCTTCTTCGTCTAGCTCTTCAAGTGTCGCAATCACTGGTAAACGACCAATGAATTCAGGAATTAAACCAAATTTCACTAAGTCAGTTGGCTCAACCTGACGGAACAATTCAGCAAGCTTTTTGGTTTCATCTTTGTTTTTAACGTCAGCTGTAAAACCAATACCGCCTTTCTCTTGACGCTGTTGTACAATTTTTTCCAAACCAGAAAATGCACCACCACAAATAAATAAGATATTTGAGGTGTCAATTTGGATAAACTCTTGCTGTGGATGCTTACGACCACCTTGAGGCGGAATCGAAGCAACTGTACCTTCAATCATTTTTAATAATGCTTGTTGTACACCTTCACCAGACACATCACGCGTAATTGATGGATTTTCAGATTTACGAGTAATCTTATCAATCTCATCAATATAGATAATGCCCTTCTGAGCCTTCTCTACATCGTAGTCTGCTTTTTGCAAAAGCTTTTGCACAATATTTTCAACATCCTCACCCACATAACCAGCTTCGGTTAATGTTGTTGCATCTGCCATCGCAAATGGAACATCTAAAAGGCGAGCTAATGTTTGCGCAAGTAAAGTTTTACCTGAGCCAGTAGGTCCAATCAGTAAGATATTACTTTTAGCAATTTCTACTTCTTTAGACACATGGCCATTATGACCAACTTTTAAGCGCTTATAATGGTTATAAACCGCAACAGATAATGTCTTTTTGGCAAGATCTTGACCAATAACATATTGATCAAGCGCAGCACGTATTTCATGTGGTTTTGGCAATGCCTTACTCGCCCAGTCACCTGCTTCAACCTGTTGGCTGGTTTGTACAAGGTCTAAGCAGACATCCACACATTCATTACAAATATATGCGTCCTCACCTGCAATCAGTTTCCCGACTTCAGACTGCGTTTTACCGCAAAATGAACAATGTTTTTGTCCTTGAGGATGTTCGGACATATTCACTCCACAAATAGAATCTTAAATATTAGGGCAAGATGCACTGCATAAATAACTAAATGGAGACCTTTTTCAACATCTCAAGTTATTTATATAATAAGGTCCTTATGGACGCTTACTTAACACCTGATCAACCAGACCATATTCTTTAGCAGCTTGGGCTGTCATAAAGTTATCGCGGTCAGTATCACGAGCAACGGTTTCATAGTCTTGACCACTGTGCTCTGCCATTAAGCGGTTCAAACGTTCTTTAATAAAGAGGATTTCACGCGCATGGATTTCAATATCCGATGCTTGACCACGGAAACCACCCAATGGTTGATGAATCATGACACGGGCATTTTCTAAACAATAGCGTTTGCCTTTGGCGCCCGCATTTAACAAGAATGCACCCATTGAAGCAGCTTGACCCATACAATATGTCACGACATCAGGCTTAATAAACTGCATTGTGTCATAAATGGCCATGCCCGCTGTCACAGATCCACCTGGAGAGTTGATATAAAGGTGGATATCTTTATCAGGATTTTCAGCTTCTAAAAACAACATTTGGGCAACAATCAGATTTGCCATGTTATCTTCAACTTCACCTGTCAAAAAAATGACGCGCTCACGTAAAAGTCGTGAATAAATATCAAAAGAACGTTCGCCGCGAGAAGATTGTTCAACCACAACAGGAACTAAAGCATTTTCAATTGTTGGAACATACATACGTTATTTATTCCTAAATTTTTTGTGACTTAACCTATGGCAACAATATGCGGGATAATTTCTCAAATTGCAAAAGGTTCGCACTGAAATATTATATTATTTATACCTAAGTACTTAATGCCGCACTCTAATTGACCACATAAAGAAAAACAAAAAAGGCGCCTCAGGCGCCTTTTTCTGACTTCTCAAAAGATTAGCCCATACGGCGAGCTTGCTGTTCTTTCAATAAGTCATCATAAGATACAGCTTTGTCAGTCACTTTAGCACCAGCTAAGATGTGATCAACAACTTGATCTTCTAATACAACTGCTTCGATTTGAGCACGTTGTTGAGCATCATTTTTGAAGTATTCGATCACTTCAGTTGGATCTTCGTAAGAAGAAGCCATGTCATCAATGTAAGCATCAACGCGAGCTTGGTCAACTTCAAGTTTAGCATCAGCTAAAACTTTGCTTACCAATACGCCAAGCTTAACAGAACGCTCTGCTTGTTCTTTGAACAATTCGTCAGGAAGCATGCTCTTGTCAAAAGATTGCGCGCCTGCACCACCAAATTGTTGAGTGAACTGTTGAACCATTTGTTGACGTTGACGGTCAATTTCTTGAGCAACCATTGCAGTTGGAACTTCAACTTCATTCGCAGCAACAAGAGCATCAAAAGCAGCTTGTTTAACTTGGTTACGTAAACCATTGCGAACTTCACGTTCCATATTCTTACGAACGTCAGCTTTTAACTTCTCAACGCCTTCTTCTTCAGTTACACCGAAGATTTTTAAGAATTCAGCATCAATTTCTGGAAGTTTAGATTTTTCAACTTGCTTCACAGTGATTTTGAACTGAGCTGCTTTACCAGCCAAGTTTTCAGCTTGGTAATCTTCAGGGAAAGTAACGTCAATTACTTTCTCTTCACCAGCTTTCATGCCAATGATGCCATCTTCGAAGCCAGGGATCATACGACCTGAACCTAACACAAGTTTAAAGTCTTCAGCAGAACCGCCTTCAAACTTCTCACCATCGATAGTGCCTTCAAAGTCAAAAGTCACTTGCATGTCTTTTTTCGCCATACCCTTGGTTACAGCCCAAGTTTGACGTTGTTTTTGCAAGTTTTCGATCATAGCGTCAACGTCAGCGTCTTTGATTTCAGCTGATTTACGTTCAACTTCTAAGCCGTCAAATGCTTTTACTTCAATTTCTGGATAAACTTCTACAGTTGCTTCAAAAACTAAAGCGTCTTCTTTATGTTCAACTTTCTCAATGTTCGGCATACCTACCGCATTGATTTTTTCTTGTTGAATTGCTTCAAAAACGCTATCACGAATGATGTCATTTACAACTTCTTGATAAATGCTTGCACCGTATTCGCGACGAACAACGTTTTCAGGTACTTTACCTGGACGGAAGCCGTTGATCTTCACAGTTTTGGCAGTGCGCTTCAAACGAGCTTCAAATTGCTCGTTAATACGGCTCGTCGGTACAGACACATTTAAACGACGGGCAACGCCCGAAACCGCTTCAGTCGTTACTTGCATGGCTTCCTCGATAAAAATTAGTTAGTAGGAACAGTTTTTAAAAAAGTGCTGTATTATATGACAACTTTCAAGATATACAAAATTAACCGATCACTTCATGTAAGTGAAGGACATTATTCTAGTAAATTTCACAGTAATTTTATGATTCTTTAAATATTTTTCATAAGTACTTAAGTAAAACTAATTTTTTAGTTATTCTTTATAAATCTAAATTTACAATCATTTTTCATAAATTTATCGCTTTTTAAAACAATTAAACACAATCAAATAATTAGCTATTTTTTAATACTAAAACCCATCCAACCTTTCACATTTCCTTCACAATTCTATCGACAAATCCAATTAACACAAACTGTACATATAAATAAGAATTATTATTATTCGCATAACCTTTATGATTTAAAGTCCTGAAATTATGTCTTTCATCAAAACCCGCAAGAAAATTGTATCGTCTGCAATTGCTTCTTCTCTCTCTGTGATAGCAACCGCTGCTATCGCACAAGAACAAGTTGAAGTATTAAAAACTATTAATGTGCATGCTGAAGCAAATCAAGCAGAATCATTGAAAATAGATCAGTCTGCGAACGCGAAATTTGTAGCTCCGCTAAAAGATACGCCAAAATCGGTGTCAATTCTTTCCCAAAAGCTACTTCAAGAAACGAATTCAAATACCCTACTCGAAGCTCTACGCAATGAACCAGGTATTACACTTGGTGCTGGTGAAGGCGGCGTTCCATATACAGATATTCCTTATATTCGTGGTTATAACGGCCAATCTTCTATTTATGTTGATGGTGTTCGTAATGCAACAGCTCAAACTCGTGACATGTTTGCGATTGAACAAGTTGAAGTCATCAAGGGCTCAAGCTCTGCTTTAACTGGGGGAAGCGGGATTGGTGGCAGCATTAACCTTATTCCAAAAATTGCCCATGAAGGTAATGTTTATCAAGGATCTGTTGCGGGTGGTACAGACAACTACCGTCATATTCAGCTTGATGCCAACAAAGACTTTGGCAATGGTGTTGCTGGCCGTGTTGTTGTTATGGGCCATGAAAATGACAAACCTGGTCAAAGTAATGGAGCCGAATACGCTCGTGTTGGTATTGCACCGAGCCTAGCGCTCGGCTTAGGTTCTGCAAACCGAGCTACATTAAGCTATTACTTCTTAAAAAGTAATGATGAACCTGATTCAGGTATTCCATTCAATAACCCAAACCTTGTTAATAATGATGGTACACCGAAATCAAATGTTCCTGCTGGTGCAGAAAAAGGAGATGGTAAGCCTGTCGCTGTTAAGCAAGGAGCATATTATGGTTGGAAAGCGCGTGATTTCGACAAACGCGAAAACCATATTGGCTCATTGAAGTTAGAACATGACTTTAATGATGATCTAACACTTAGTAACACAGCAAGCTATAGCCGCTCTAAAGCAGACTATATCTACACTAACCCAGATGACTCTAAGAGCAACATTTATAAAAATCAAGTTTGGCGCCGTGTTACACAATCTATTCGTGAAACAGAAGCGTTCACAGATCAACTATCTTTAGCCGGGAAACTTCAAACTGGTCAGCTTACACATAGTTTTAATGTAGGTGCTGAATATAGTCGTGAAGAGACTGAACGTGGCTCATATAACATCATCTACCCTGGTTATAAGGGAACAACGACAACTGGCTTTGATAATACGTGTAAAAATAATGATGGGTGGTGTACTAGTTTAACAAATCCATCTGGGAATGCCCCATGGTTAGGTTCATTAACAACGAATCCAAAACAAAGAACATCAACCAATGAAACAGTATCAATTTATGCTTTAGATAGCATTGAATTCAATAAATACTGGTTGCTCAATTTAGGTGCGCGTTGGGATAAATTCGATTCAGAGTTAAAGTTCAATAAGGACTACATAAGTGGTAACACTACTACGCCTGCTGGAACTGTGTATACCAATGACTCTGATTTCTTCTCGTATCAAGCTGGCGTAGTATTCCGTCCAACTGAACATGGCAGTATTTATGCAAGCTATGCTACCGCTGCTAACCCAGTAGGTATGGATGCTGATATTGATGGCCTGTCTGCATCGAATCAGGCTTTAGATCCAGAAAAAGCTCGTACTTACGAAGTGGGAACAAAATGGAGCCTTTGGGAAAATCGCGCGAATGTTACAGCCGCAATTTTCCGTACCGAAAAGCAAAATACGCGTATTGCAGTTGATGCAAACACCACAACTAATGCTGGTGAAAGTAAAGTTGATGGTTTTGAGCTTGGTTTAACTGGTCATATTACCGATAAATGGGAAATGGCTGTAGGTTATAGCTATCTTGATAGTGAAGTTGAAAAAGCTGCCTACAATGCTGTTGCTCAAGAAGGCAAACCTCTACCATTCGTTGCAAAAAATAGTGCAAGCTTATGGACCACTTATAAAGTTCTACCAAAACTAACCGTAGGTGCAGGTGCACAATACCGTGACCAAGTGTATGCAAACACAAATCCAAATACCGCATTGACTTCAACCAAAATCTTACCTGCATTCACTATTTACAATGCAATGGTTCAGTACAAAGTTGATGAAAATGTAGATCTACAATTAAATGTTAATAATATTTCTGACAAACGTTACTTTACTAGTGCCCATGCAGCTCATTATGCAAATGAGGGTGAAGGTCGTAACGCAGTGTTAGCAATTAACTTTAAATATTAATCCTAAATCCCATAATATTTTTATGGATTTCATTTAGTTTCCTATAAAATAGCCTCATCATGAGGCTATTTTTACAAATAGAATATATCTTAAAAGGTGTTTGCCGTGATTCATCATATCCCCAATGTTTTAAGCAAAGAGCAAGTTGCCGAGTTTCGTAAGCTCATGGAAGATGCCAATTGGGTAGGTGGGAAAGTGACTGCCGGCACCTTGTCTGCTTCTGTGAAAAGAAATCAGCAACTCTCAGAACAAGATCCCCTTACTCATCATTTAAGTGATCTTGTCATCAAAGCAATTTGGCAAAATCCAGTGTTTCAGGCCGCAGCCCTACCCCACAAAATTATTCCACCACTTTTTAATCGTTATGATGAACATGAAAGCTTTGGTTTCCATGTAGATAACTCGATTCGCCTTATCCGTGGAACTTCTGAACAGCTACGCACTGATTTATCTTGCACATTATTTTTAAGTGAACCAGATGAATATGAAGGTGGTGACCTAGTGATTGAAGACACTTATGGTTATCACGAAGTTAAATTACCGGCAGGTGATGTCGTGCTCTACCCGTCTACTAGCCTGCACGAAGTCAGTAGCATTACCACAGGTACTCGTTTTGCTTCTTTTTTCTGGGTACAAAGTTTGGTCCGTGACGATAGTAAACGTCATCTTTTATTTAATCTTGATGAGAGCATTCGAGAACTACGTAAATCACACGGCGATAACTATTCAGAAGTCATGAAGCTGACCAATATTTATCATAATTTAATCCGTATGTGGTCAGAACTGTAACTATATTTATTTTTGCCTTTTTAAGAGCAGATAATCTTTTTTACCTTAATAAGGCAAAAATATGAAAATTATTTCCCACAAAAAACAAAACAGCGCAAAATTAGAAAATTATTTTCTAAACAACTTAACTAAAATTATGATAAGAATTTTGCACAAGGTGTAATCATTCTTTAGATGTGATATATCTAAATAACAAGATTACCTGCAAACCACCAAACTTATTATTTCATGGTCTAGAGATGAAAACGAATTACTTGTTTGCCCCGCCTACTCAAGCAAGACATCATCTGCAACTCCTGATGCTGCGCCAAGCGCGCGTATAAAAATTTTGTCTGCTTTTTAAAGCAGCACTTTGAAATTCCCTTTAATTTTTCTAAATTAGATACCATATATTAAGTAGAGACGTTGCCTTTTAAATATATCCAGAGCAACCGCGCTACGAGACAAGGAGTTTTCTCATGATGTTGGCTGACCCTAGCAAAAAATACCGCCGTATGTACCAGCGTGTGGATTTACCAGATCGCCAATGGCCAAATAACGAAATTACAAAAGCGCCAATCTGGATGAGTACGGATTTACGTGACGGTAACCAAGCAATTTTTGAACCAATGAACATGGAACAAAAATTCAAAATGTTCAAAATGCTTGTGAAAATTGGTTTTAAGCATATTGAAATCGGTTTCCCTTCTGCATCTCAAATTGACTTCGATTTTACTCGCATGTTAATCGAAGAAAATCATATTCCTGATGACGTATACATTGAGGTTTTGGTTCAAGCACGTGACCATTTAATTGAACGTACTTTTGAATCTTTGGCAGGTGCTAAACGAGCGATTGTACATATTTATAACTCGAACTCTCCAACCTTCCGTCAAAAGGTGTTGAATGTAGATGTTGATGGCGCAAAACAATTAGCAATTAATGCTGCTCAAAAAGTTAAAGAGTATGCGGCTCAATATCCTCAAACAGACTGGATTTTCCAATACAGCCCAGAATGTTTCTCTGCAACTGAATTAGAAGTCGCTAAAGATGTCTGTGATGCCGTCACAGAAATCTGGGATGCACGTCCAGATCATAAAGTTATTTTAAACTTGCCAGCGACTGTAGAAGTTTCTACACCAAATGTTTATGCAGACCAAATTGAATGGATGCATCGTAATTTGGCACGTCGTGATGGTGTAATTATTTCTGTTCACTGCCACAATGACCGCGGCTGTGGTATTGCTGCATCAGAACTTGCCATTATGGCTGGTGCTGACCGTGTTGAAGGCTGTGTGTTCGGTAATGGTGAACGTACAGGTAACGTTGACGTTGCAGCTATTGCATTGAACATGTATACCCAAGGTGTAGCACCAGAGTTAGATTTTTCTAATATTAATGAAGTGATTGCAACGGTTGAAGAATGTACTGGTTTACCTGTACACCCTCGTCATCCATATGCAGGTGATTTGGTATTTACTGCATTCTCTGGTTCACATCAAGATGCGATTAAAAAAGGCTTCGAGTACCAGAAAAACGAAGAAATCTGGGATATGCCTTACTTACCAATCGACCCGAAAGATTTGGGCCGTGACTACGATGCTGTAATTCGTGTAAATAGTCAGTCTGGTAAAGGTGGTATCGCTTATTTATTAGAATCGAACTACAACGTTGTATTACCACGTCGTTTGCAAATCGAATTCAGTCAGGTTGTTCAACAATATGCTGATGAGAACGGTACAGAAATTAACGCTAAAGAAATCTGGACCTTATTTAAAGACGCGTATGTTGATGTGAAAAACCACCATTACACAGTCAAACACTACAAGTTATCTGACATTAATGGCACTCAAATTATCGAACTTGATATTGATGTCGAAGGTGAAACACAACAACTTCGTGGTGAAGGTAACGGGCCAATTTCTGCATTCTTAAATGCTCTTCAATTACCAATTGACGTATTGAACTATGAAGAACGTAGTATTAGTTCAGGTGCAAATGCGAAAGCCTTAACTTTAATTGAACTTCAAGTAAAAGGTACAGGTAAAGGCTCATTTGGTGCTGGTGTTCATGACAATACAGTCACCTCATCAATTGAAGCAATTATTGCGTGTACCAACCGTTTGATAGATCAAGGTGTTTTAAGTACAGATCAGGTTGTTGCCGCCGCTGTTTAATTAAAAAAAAGACTTTGGAAAGGATACCTAGCTTGGTATCCTTTCTTTTTATTCCTGAAAGATTTAAAAGGCGAAATGTTCCCGTGTCTTTTCCAGCTGATTCAGTGGGGTTAGTCACTCCGCAAAAGTTCCAATTTGAAGAACCATTACACCTTGAATGTGATCGTGTTTTGCCACGTTTTGAACTAATGGTCGAAACTTACGGCACTTTAAATGCTGATAAATCAAATGCAATTTTAATCTGTCATGCTCTTTCCGGACATCATCATGCAGCGGGTTATCACCATGAAGATGATAAAAAAGCTGGATGGTGGGATAGTTGTATTGGCCCGGGTAAGGCAATCGATACAAATAAGTTTTTTGTAGTTTCGCTAAATAATATTGGTGGTTGTAATGGCTCAACTGGCCCGACCTCACCAAATCCTGAAAATGACAATCGCCCTTATGGACCTGATTTCCCATTAGTAACGGTACGCGACTGGGTTAAAACTCAGGCCATGCTTTCTGACCGTTTGGGTGTAAATGTCTGGTATGCAGTGGTTGGTGGATCATTAGGAGGCATGCAAGCACTACAATGGTCCGTAGACTACCCTGACCGCCTACAAAAATGTGTGATTATTGCCAGTGCACCAAAGCTTTCAGCACAGAATATTGCATTTAATGAGGTTGCTCGTCAGTCAATCTTGTCTGATCCAGATTTCCATCATGGCCGTTATTTAGAAAATGATAGTTACCCGAAACGCGGACTAATTCTGGCTCGCATGGTCGGTCATATCACCTATCTTTCAGAAGAAGCCATGAAACAAAAATTTGGCCGTGATTTAAAATCTGGCAAATTTATGTACGGTTTTGATGTCGAGTTTCAAGTCGAAAGCTATTTACGTTATCAAGGTGAACAGTTCAGCCGTAACTTTGATGCCAATACCTATCTCATCATGACTAAAGCTTTAGATTATTTTGACCCATCTCGTGAGTACGGTCATTCTTTAACTGAAGCGATGGGTAAAACTAAATGCCAGTTCTTGATTGTCTCGTTCACAACTGACTGGCGTTTTGCACCAAGCCGCTCACAAGAAATTGTAGATGCACTTATTACCAATCATAAGCCAGTAAGTTATCTCGACATTGATGCTGAACAAGGACATGACTCGTTCTTATTCCCGATTCCACTGTATGTCAAAACCATGCGCGCTTTCTTAGGCGGTGAAGAACACTTAAAATCGACATCACTGGAGGCAAGCTAATGCGTATTGATCAACAACTGGCAGAAAAGTGGATTAAACCCGGCTCAAGCGTACTCGATTTAGGGTGTGGTGACGGTGAATTACTCGCTCATATGAGCCAAAAGCATCAAATTCGTGCTTATGGTTTAGAAATTGATCAAGAAAAGATTGCAATTGCCGTCAGTCGCGGGTTAAATATTATTCAACAAGATTTGAATCTCGGCTTAAGCCGCTTTGCAGACCAGTCCTTCGACTATGTGGTTATGGCACAAGCTTTGCAAGCCGTAGATGCACCCGATGTTTTATTAAGAGACATGGTGCGTGTGGGTAAACAGGCAATTATTACTTTTCCAAACTTTGCGCATTGGAAGACTCGCTCTTTTCTTGCATTAAAAGGAATGATGCCTGTATCGGATGCTCTACCATATATGTGGTATAACACCCCCAACATTCATTTATGTACATTTAAAGATTTCGAAGCACTATGTGCTGAAAATCAGATACAAATTATTAATCGACTCGCCGTCAATGGAAATCAGCAGGGAAGCCTGTTAAGCAAACATGTTCCGAATTTGTTTGGTGAAGTCGCTATTTATCGAGTGAGTGCACTATGAAAAAGACATTATTTAGCACACTATTTGCAGGACTGCTAAGTATGCAGGCTCATGCAGATTATATCGCCCAGCCACAATCGGTTGCGAGTCAGGCTGCACGTTTTTCAACAATGGGGATTAACGATCTTCAGAAAGCAGCAAAAGCTGGTCAAGCAGGCGCACAGTTTTATCTTGGTACACATTATCAATATGGTAAAGATGTAGCAAAAGATGACAAACAAGCTTTCGCATGGTTTAAAGCAGCAGCTGATCAAGGTTTATCACCAGCACAATTAAACGTAGGCCGCATGTATGCCGATGGTATTGGTGTTAAAAAAGATGAGTCTATGGCTCGTAAATACTTTGAAAAAGCAGCAAGCAATGGTGATAACCGTGCAAGCTATAACCTTGCTATGATGGAAGAGCAAAAGAAAAACTACGTTGGTGCTTACCAGTGGTATGAGCTTTCAACTCGTGATGGCATGCTCGACAATAAAGTGATTAGCCTATCTGAAGGTAAGAAAACTGCTCTAGCAGCGAACTTAACTCAAGAACAAATCCGTACAGCGCGTGACCGTGCAGACAAATGGATTCAAGCACAATAATAACGGTTCATCCGTAAAAAACCTTACTCGACTAAAGCCACCTTGTATGCTCTACAAGGTGGCTTTAGTTTAGGTTGTCCCATTTTATATTCTATTTATTTCCCTCTATATCCCCTCTTAAAAAACACGTAACATAACTCACGTTCGATATTAGCTATAAAGTTTGGTTTTATTATGTCTACCCCACATTGGTTTGATCAGGGCAGTTTAGTTCTTGCCAGCAATAACAAAGGTAAAGTCGCAGAGTTTGAAAAACTTTTTGAACAGCTTAATTTACCAGTAGAAATTATTCCTCAAGGTCGCCTTAATATTCCTGATGCAATTGAAGATGGTTTAAGCTTTATTGAAAATGCCATTATTAAAGCTCGTCATGCCTCTAAAATTTCAGGTAAACCTGCTATGGCTGACGACTCTGGTATTTGTGTACCAGTCTTAGGCGGCGCACCTGGTATTTATTCAGCACGCTATGCTGGAGAACATGGTGACGATGCAGCCAACAATGCCAAATTATTAAATGACCTTTTACCCTACCGTAAAAATGGTGAAGTGATTGAAGGTATGTTTGTGTGCGTACTTGCTTTAGTCACTCATGCTGAAGATCCTTTACCACAAATTTTCCAAGGTATTTGGCACGGCGAAATTTTAGAAGCGCCACGTGGTGAAAATGGCTTTGGTTATGACCCATTGTTCTGGTTGCCTGAACTACAAGTTTCTAGCGCTGAGTTGTCTAAAGAAGATAAGAATAAGATTAGTCATCGTGGACAAGCGATGCAGTTATTTAGAGAGAGCTTACAGAAGTAAGCTGATCACATGGCCACAATATGCAGCGTTAGAATATATTAAACTTTGTATAGGCAGACCTTACTTTTCAAAGATGAAAAAGTAAGCAAAAATCTTTTGTTAGACTGATGGTACGTTCATGTACCACAGTCTAACTGGCGGCATCCATGTCGCCTTCGCACAAGCAGATATAGGGGAAAAATTTTTAAATTAATTATAGTGGGAAATGCAAAAATACCGCATAAATCGCAATAAAAATACAACTCACAATCGTCCCTGAGGCAATATAAGCCGCCGATCTTCCCGTCCCTTGATAATGTGTTTCTAGCGCTACAATATTGGCTGCTGGCGGCAGACAGAACATTAAAAACATCACTCCAATTTGCTGACTGATATTTGGAATGGGTAAAAATCTATAAGTTAAGCCACAAAGAATAAACCCGCACACTACTTTAAATGCTTGAGCTTTTGTACTGTAAATTAAGTCTTTTAAATGCACTCGGGTACGGCGTAGCCACATTCCCAGCACACACATACCAGCAAAAGTCATGACAAACTTGGCAACTTCATATACCCAATGTATAGCAGGATGCTCGATATGTTGAGCACCTAACGACCTAAGTAAAAGTGCACAACATATTGAAATACACGGTGGAGAAGTTAAAACCTTTTTTAATATGTTGAGCTTACTTTGTGGTGCAGTGGTGACTGCCGTAACAGCCCATGCATTGCCAAAAAGAGAGACTCCAATATATAGCGCAACAATAGGTGCCGTAGCATCAGGGCCAAATAAAGCCATGGCAAAGGGAAAGCCAAGCCACCCCATGTTGGTATAACTTACGCATAGCGCTAACAATCTGTCTTTAAATAAAGCTAAATAAGCAAAGAAAATAAGAAATGCTGAACCGAAGCTAAACAGCATTAAACTCAAACTACCTGGCTGATAAAATACCATGTTGTAAATAATAACAATTGGAATCAATAAACGGGAAAGCCAAGCTGAAAGAACAGGTTTTAACGTTTCTGAAAGAGAAGTCTGAGCAAGTAAAAGTCCAGTGATAAATGCCAATATTGGCAATAATAACGCCACATTCTCTCCATTTGCTCATCAAAACCAGCTTGCTATGCTACACCTTTTCAAAATGAAATGTACTCTCCATTTCAAGTAATTTAAGTGACTCTTTTCAAACTATGTATAAATAAAAAAACAAGATATTCAGTTTATAAAATGAACTTTTTAGGTTTTGACAGTCATTCATTGTCTTAAAAATGACATATAAATGTCACATTCCTGTCATGGCAACCTGTTGATATAAAGCAAACTGAAAAGAGGTATAAGATCATGGCCGGTTTATCTATTTGGCATGTCGTTATTTTTGCAATTGTCGTTATTTTATTATTCGGTACGTCTAAATTAAAAAATATCGGTAAAGACGTAGGCGGTGCAGTAAAAGACTTTAAAAAATCAGTTCGTGAAGAAGATGAGACCACTGCTCTTAATACTCCACGTACAATTGATGCCCAAGTCAAAACACCTGACAGCACATCAGTAAAAAGCTAAAGGTTTTCGACCATGCTTGATGTAGGAATGACAGAGCTACTCTGTTTTGCAATTATTGCAATTTTAGTTTTAGGTCCAGATAAACTTCCAGAAGCTGCACGCTTTGCTGGTCGTTGGTATGTTCGCCTAAAACGTTATATTACCAATTTGCAAAATGAGATTGATCAAGAGTTGCGTCTTTCTGAGTTTCGAAAAGAAATGCAAGAAGAACTCAACCGCATTGAAGCACTAGAACGTAAAGTACAACAACAGCTTGAAGAAATTCAAAAGCAGAATATTTCTGAAAATATAGATAAGGCTGAGGCAACCAAATCAGTGCCCCAACCTATTCGGATATGTCTTCCTATATCAGGCCATTATAAAGTGCCATACATTAGAAAATTTATGCCTTTAGCATCATCAACTGATATTTCAGAGACATCACCTGTTAAATTGAAGATTGCCGTATGAACCAACTGCCTTCAACCACTGTAAATAATCAGGAAAATTTAGACCAAATGCCAATCATGAGCCATTTGGTCGTTTTACGACGTCATTTATTTAGGATTGTCGGAGTAACCTTATTTTTATTTTTTTGCTTATTACCATTTAGAAATAATACTTACCAATTACTATCCGAACCTTTGAGGCTGCAACTTCCAACCTCCTCGTCAATGATTGCAACCGATGTCACTGCAACATTCATGGCGCCTTTTAAACTCAATTTATTTGTCGCACTTGTGCTGGCAATGCCATTTATTCTGTATGAAATCTGGTCATTTGTTCGTCCAGCGCTGTATCAAAAAGAACGTCATTTAGCACTACCATTACTCATCGCTAGTATTGTCTTGTTTTATGCGGGTGTTGCTTTTGCATATTACATTACTCTTCCGGCAATTTTACATTTCTTTATTAGTGTATCGCCTGAAACTGTTGCACCGATGACGGATATTAATAGCTACCTAAGCTTCTGCTTAAAGTTATTTTTAGTATTTGGACTGACTTTTGAAATTCCAATCGCTACGCTTCTCCTTATTTTAATCGGTGTGGTAAATACAAAAAGCCTTGCTGAAAAAAGACGTTTTATTATTGTTGGATGTTTTTTTGTAGCGATGTTTATTACACCGCCAGATGCAATTTCAATGGTGATGTTAGCAATTCCAATGTGGTTGCTTTTCGAACTTGGCCTCCTCTTCGGTAAAATTCTTGAGAAAAGAAAAGCCCACTCTGCTGAATAAAATGATTTCTAAGGAAAAGCCTGGACCTACAAGTTCAGGCTTTTTTATGTAGAACACTTTTTAATCTACAAAGCAATAAACTGTCTTCAAAGTGACTTAAAAATGTAAGAAAAGTGTCATTTTCAGTCCATAGAATCAACTCAACAAATATACCCACAAAATTTACGGATTTCTTATGACAACTGCTTCTACTCAACCAACGCGTCGCGAAATTTTAAAATGGTTTTCGGGGATTCCTTTTCTACCATTAGGAGCGATGGCTACGGCAGCAACATTAGCAGGTTGTAATGATAGTGATGACAGCTCAGTAGTCACTCCCACACCACAACCAAGCAAATTTAAAAATGCAAAATTCACAGCAATGCCAGCGCCAACAACTGCGGCAGACCGTGCAACAACTGTAGTGAATTCTAAATTAAAAATTGATTGGGAAAATTCAACCAGTACTGAATACCAACTCGCTTATAAACCTTTCTTTAAAACTGGTGATAGCGTACCAAAACTTGGTGGTGGGACGATTATTGCGGGTGGTTATTTTGATGTTAATGGCAATCCTATTATGGATAAGTCAGTTGCTGGTAAAGAACGTCAATTCTTTTCAGACTGTCCAGATGGTTCATCTCTAATTCAATTAGAAGGTGCGAAAGTTGAAGGCGTAGCAAACCCAGTGTTCCATGTCGTTCAATTTGAATACAACTCTAAAGACCAAGCAGGTGGTGATACTTACGGTCAATTACCTTCACCAATTGCCATTTTAACTTTAGATCAAGACCAAAAAACAGGTCACTTAGAACTTAAAAAATACTTCAATGTTGATACTGCTCCTGTTCATGGCTTATGGATCACTTGTGGTGCAAGTTTATCGCCTTGGAACACTCACTTATCAAGTGAAGAATACGAGCCAGATGCATTCAATCAAGGCATTGGCGGTACAGATCCAAAATATCTTGGTAAATACTTCTTTGGTGACGAAACTAAAGCAAATCCATATAACTACGGTCATTTGCCAGAAGTAACGGTTAACCTTGATGGTACAGGTAGCATTAAAAAGCACTATTGTTTAGGGCGTATTTCTCACGAACTTATCCATGTTATGCCAGACAACCGTACAGCACTTATGGGAGATGACTACACCAACGGTGGCTTCTTCATGTTCGTTGCAGATAAAGAAAAAGATTTATCAGCAGGGACACTATATGTTGCTAAATACATCAATACTCTAACTGAAACCTCAACTGCTAGCATTCAATGGATCAAACTTGGCCATGCGACAAGTAAAGAAATTGAGGATTTAGTTGCTGGTGGGATTAAGTCAACTGACATCATGGAAAGTTTAACAACCAATCCAAATGATGCGAGCTATACTGAAATCACTTTGGCAAAGAAACAGCTCTGGGTCAAACTTAAACCAGGCATGGAAAAAGCAGCAGCTTTCTTGGAAACACATCGTTATGCAGCACTAAAAGGTGCAAGTATGGCGTTCACCAAGATGGAAGGTACTAACGTAAATATTAAAGATAAAGTTGCTTACTCTGCTTTAGCTAATATTCAAGATTCAATGGTCATTGGCGGTAAAGGTTATGTTGCGGAACATAATGTAGCGTTCTCTAAAAAGATTACTGCTGGTGGCGTGCTTGCACACAAGTTAGGTAATAGCTTTACAGACAACGAAGGTAGCGCAATCAATAGCGAGTGGGTTCCTCTTTACTCATATATGCTACTCATGGGTGAAGATCTTGCTGCGAAAGATAGTTTAGGTAATACAGCGAATCCAGACAAAATTGCTAGCCCAGACAATCTGAAGTTCTCCGAAACTTTACGCACATTATTCATTGGTGAAGACTCAGGTAACCACGTGAACAACTTCTTGTGGGCATACAATGTAGATACCAAAGAGTTAACACGACTGCTTTCTACACCTGCAGGTGCAGAGTCAACAGGTTTACATGCTGTAGATTCAATCAACGGTTGGACTTACATCATGAGCAACTTCCAACATCCAGGCGACAGTAGTAGTGTACCTGAGGATGTTAAGGCATTAATTAACCAAAATTACAACAATGGTTATAGTGCTAACGTCGGCTATATTACAGCAGACCCAATTGCCCCTTCAGTCACAACTAAATAATTTTTCATAACCTCTTTAAATATTAAAGCTGGCTAAGGTCAGCTTTAATATTTTTACATTCAACTTTTACTTTTTATGAAAATTAAATGAAAAATTACAGAACTTTTCATTAACTTATCATCAAAACGTCAACACCTCGTCACATTCACAAACTAAGCTCATGAAGAATTTTAGAACAATCTCTTTATTTACTTAGGAATTCCCCATGA
The DNA here is from genome assembly GCF_052044755.1 of Acinetobacter sp. 22512. NCBI lineage: Bacteria > Pseudomonadati > Pseudomonadota > Gammaproteobacteria > Moraxellales > Moraxellaceae > Acinetobacter > Acinetobacter sp. 22512. The sequence continues at coordinate 151,776 of NZ_JBQENP010000003.1, forward strand.
CAGAGCTGTCGCCATATCATGAAGACCAAGAACTGGACAATAATACTTCTGACAACATCCACTTTCGTGACATTTTAGAACAACACATCAGTCGCCGTAGTTTAATTACTAAAGCAGCAAGTGGTGCTGTAGCGTTAACTTTAGCCTCTACATTAACAGGCTGTAATGATAGCGATGATGATTCAGGTTCTAACAACGGTGGAACCACACCTGTAGACCCAAATAAAAAACCAGAAAAATTAACTTTTACCGCAGTTGCGAAAAACCATAATGATATTGTGACTGTACCTGAAGGTTATGAAGCGAATGTTATCTATGCTTTAGGTGACTCAATCAATCCAAAAGTTGGAGATTGGGACGACAATAATATTCCATCTGGTCCAAGCTTCCAGTTTCGCTCTGGCGACTGCCATGATGGTATGCATTATTTTGGCTTAAATACTTCAACAAACCGCTTTGACGAAAGTGTTTCAGCTGAAGGTTTGTTAGTCATGAATCACGAATATATCAACCAGACCTTCCTTCACCCAAAAGGTCCAACAAGAGTTGATGGACGTCGTCCTGAAGATGAAGTCATTCGTGAAACCAATGCGCATGGCGTTTCTATTGTTCACATTAAAAAAGACCCAACAACTCAACAAGTAACAATTGATAAAAGTTCTGCTTTTAACCGTCGTATTACAGCATCAACAGAGATGGATTTTGAAGGTGCAGCAGCTGGTTCTGGCTTACTCGCAACTCGCTTCTCCCCTAATGCACGTAAAACTCGCGGTACCCATAATAACTGCGGTAATGGTTATACACCTTGGGGCACATACTTAACCACGGAAGAAAACTTTATTGGTTATTTCCAACGTTCAGGTAGCGATGAATATGCACGTACAGATGCAGAAAAAATTGCATTAAAGCGTTATGGGTTAGGTGTTAAAAAAGATGAGCTCTATCGTTATGAGAAAGATGAGAAAGGTGCCCCTAAAAAAGATACCGAGGGCAAAATCATTTATGAAAAAGATAAAAATGGTGAGTTAATCCCTAACGTTGATGAACAAGGACGACAAATTTATTTAGGTGCAAGTTCTCGTTACGGTTGGGAAACTGCGATTGGTCAAGTAGAGTCACAAGACTTATATGACCGCTGGAATGCCGACGTAAAAGCTGCACAAGCTACCCAAGACTACCGCAACGGTCCAAATACATTCGGATGGATGGTCGAGATTGATCCATTTGATAGACGTCAAAACCCAGTTAAACGTACTTCACTTGGTCGTTTTGCACATGAAGACAGTGCTTGCCGTGCCGTTGTAGGTCAACCATTAGCATTTTATATGGGCGATGATTCTCGCGGTGAGTACATCTATAAATTCGTCTCTACCGCAGTGTGGGATGCTAAAGATATAAATGGCGGTTATGCAGTTGGCGACAAATACATGAACGCAGGTAAATTGTATGTTGCCAAGTTTAATAACGATGGTTCAGGTCAATGGATTGAACTTGCTTATGGCAAAAATGGCTTAAATGAAAGCAACACGACCTACCCATTTAAATCTCAAGCTGACGTTGTCACATTTGCACGTTTAGCCGCCGATGCAGTCGGTGCTACAAAAATGGACCGCCCAGAATGGTGTACGGTCAACCCAGTAAACGGCGAGGTCTATGTCACCCTAACCAATAACTCAAATCGTGGTAAAGATTACGCGACCGATGCTGCAAACCCACGTAACTACACAGACCTCTACAACGGCACTAAAGAGCAAAAGGGTAACGTTAACGGTCATATTATCCGTTTTAAAGAAACTGATGACAAAACGACTGCTGAAACCTTCAAATGGGATATTTACCTATTTGGTGCAGAAGCATCTATGGCTTCAAACATCAACCTATCTGGTTTAACAGACAACAATGATTTGTCATCTCCAGATGGTATGTGGTTCGACCCACGTGGCGTACTTTGGATTCAAACAGATGATGGCGCATATACTGATGTCACTAACTGTATGATGCTTGCTGCGCTACCAGGCCAGATTGGAGATGGTGCTCCTGCAACTACCTCAAATGGTCAGCAAACTTTAGTCGGTGCTAAAGTTACAGACTCAACTTTGCGCCGTTTCTTGGTGGGACCTAAGCAATGTGAGATTACAGGTATTGCGATGACACCTGACTACAAAGCAATTTTCATTAATGTTCAACACCCTGGCGAAGATTCTGCAAGTTACTCGACACCAGAAAGTAACTGGCCAGCAACCCAGAAAGATCCAAGCAACAAAACTGCGCGTCCACGCTCAGCAACTGTTGTGATTACCCGTAAAGATGGCGGTGTGATCGTGGGTTAATTCTTAGATGATTAAAAATGCCGGTCAATTGATCGGCATTTTTATTATCATCGATTTAAGAGAACCTGTTGCTGAACAATTTGCCCACTATGCTCGCCTTGTTGGGTCTTTTCCAACCAAAGCCATTCGTTATTGGTCATTCTTAAAAAATTTGAACAACGTGTGCCATACACAGGGCTTTGAATAAAAGTCGATGATAATAACTCTTCCATTTCTGGCTGAATGCCCGTATTGGGTAATAATGCCGTTGTGACCTTACGTTCATCTTCAAGAATATCCCATGCAGCATGTTGCAAAGTTAACTCTTCCGTCTGGTGCTGAAGCATAGGCAAAAACTCTTGCGTAAAACGTGTTCTTAAATGTCTGGTTTTTTCCCAATGTTCAGACATCAAACCATTTGAAACCACATAAACACCATTGGCTAATACTTGCGGGGCTTCACCACGGTTACTCATATAAACCGCTTGATCAGCATTTCCCATAAACAGGTTAAAGCCAGCGAAGTTCTGTTGCTGCTGTTCTAATTGTTGAGCAAATCGAATCGGCAATAAATCTGACTCTAAAAAAGCCTGAACTAAATGCCCCCGAGAGGTTTCATATGATTTCTGATCTCGTCCATCACGAAAATTGGTCAAGACAGCCCATCGGCCTTGAGGTGTAACGCCCATCCAAGTACCACCCGACTGTAAATCTTGCCCAGCAATAATCGGTGTATGTTGCCACTGATGTAACAATGCTGTTGGTCGATGATAGAACTCATCCCGATTTGACATAAGACATAAGGGCATATCATCCAGAACATGCCATGCTAAAGCCACAATACACATCTTTTCTTATTCCCTATCTTTACACATTGAATGTACAACATTTTTCACATCATTCCGCTACAATCTGTCAAAACGTAAGATCAAGGAGCAGCAATGCTGACCTATCCTAATATCGATCCGGTCGCAATACATCTAGGACCTCTTCAAGTCCATTGGTATGGACTCATGTATTTATTGGCATTTTTATGTGCTTGGGGGCTTGCTTCCTACCGTGCCAAACAGCGTGATGGCTGGACATCAGAAATGGTTTCCGATCTGGTGTTTTACGGTGCTTTAGGTGTCGTTCTGGGCGGTCGTGTCGGCTACGTCCTTTTCTATGAGTTTGATAAATTCCTTGAAAATCCGATTTGGCTATTCCAAGTCTGGACAGGCGGTATGAGTTTCCATGGCGGCTTCTTAGGCGTCATGATTGCGATGTTATTTTGGTGTAAAAAATATCAAAAAACATGGTTCCAAACCCTCGACTTTATTGCCCCATGTGTACCGACTGGCTTAATGTTTGGGCGCTTTGGTAACTTTATTGGTGGAGAGCTATACGGTCGTGCGGTAACCGACCCAAATTATCCATTTGGTATGATCTTCCCAACTGATCCATTACAACTGGTACGCCATCCATCACAAATTTATCAAGCAATTTGTGAAGGCTTAATCCTATTTATTGTCTTGTGGTGGTTTAGTTCAAAACCACGTCCACGCATGGCGGTTTCTGCCCTATTTTTAATGGGCTACGGTGTTGCACGCTTCGTAATGGAATTTTTCCGTCAACCAGATGCCGACCAAGGTTTCATTTTATTTGGCTGGATGACTAAAGGTCAGATCCTCACCGTTCCAATGCTATTAATTGGCCTTTGGATGATGTGGTATGCCTACCAAAAGAAAATTTATGACTGGGGCCCACAAAAGAACAGTTAATATGATAAATCAGAGGAGTTTCGGCTCCTCTTTTCTTTTTTATGCTACAGTTTTTACTCTCCTAAAAATGAAGATACGACATGCTGGAATTCTGGTTTAACACTCAAGTCCCGACATTTAAAAAATTAGTAATTTTAATTATTACACTGTTGATCTGTATTGGGTTATATCAGTACCAACCACTGCCTTTAGATACCATTCTAATGTTTACAGGAACTGGGGTTATTTTTTTAATCTGTCGCTATTTTAAATTGCATTTTGCTCAAAAAAATCCAACTGGCCTACTTTATCGCCTGCTGACGTGGATACCTATCGCTCTTTTATTTGCACTTATTTTTGTTAAAACAATGCCGAACTTGCTGATCTGGGGTGTGCAAGGAATCGCTTTTATGGCACTTGCTGCTTTTATTTTTTCACCTCAATCACTTTTTAATAAATAGGCTCAATATATGTTGGCTTATTGGTACAACGCACCACGTCACATCAAACTTATCTTCATTATCGTTGTTTGTGTTGCAGTTTATGCTGCTAATCAAGTTCAGCCCTTACCTCCTATTTATACAATACTCAGCCTTATTTTCGGATTTGGTTTACATATTGAGCATTACTTGAATACCAAACTTTCAAACAACACATCAGGCAAATCAAGCTTGGGAGTTTTAATCAAAATCTATCCTATTTTGATCATTATTATTTTGATGTATTTGCTCCCTTTTCAGCATAAATGGATTCATCTCATACAAGCTTTAGGCTTTGTACTGGTTGGCTTTTTTCTTGTTTCGATTTATCAAAATCGTGCTAAAAGATTTAACTAAACACATTCAGCAAAAATATCTTAGAACTAATTTTAGATTTTCATCTTGAGCTACAACAGGTATCATCTTCAGTGGTTCATGATGAAGCAGCTCTATTGAGTAATTATTTATCTTCTGAGCTATCTCCCCCTTTCTATATTATGGAATTAATCCGAACTCGAGAGTGTTATGCGTGCATATTTAGACCTACTACAACATATCCTTGATAATGGCGGTGACAAAGGCGACCGTACAGGCACAGGAACCCGTTCTGTATTTGGTCATCAAATGCGTTTTGATCTCTCTAAAGGTTTTCCTTTACTCACTACCAAAAAAGTTCACTTCCGCTCGATTGTGATTGAGTTGCTTTGGTTTTTAAAAGGCGACACTAACGTCCAATACCTAAAAGACAATAAAGTTTCAATTTGGGACGAATGGGCAACAGCAGAACAAACTGCTCGCTTTGGCCGTCCAGAGCATGAACTTGGACCAGTCTATGGTCATCAATGGCGTAATTTCGGCGCAACTAAAAATGCAGACGGCTCTTATAACCAAGATGGTTTTGACCAGATTAAATGGTTAATTAATGAAATTAAAACCAATCCAAATTCACGCCGTTTAATTGTTTCTGGCTGGAACCCAAATGAAGCTGGACAAGTTGCCTTACCGCCTTGCCATACGCTCTTCCAGTTTTTCGTACAAGACAACAAGTTGTCATGCCAGCTTTATCAACGTAGTGCTGACGTGTTCTTAGGCGTGCCTTTTAATATTGCGAGTTATGCTCTACTCACCCATATGATTGCTCAAGTGTGCGGTTTAGGTGTAGGTGATTTTGTCTGGACTGGTGGTGATACACATCTTTATGCCAACCATTTTGAACAAGCTAAACTTCAATTGACACGTGAGCCTTTACCGTTATGCCAATTGAAACTAAATCCAGAAATAACTGACTTATTTGATTTCAAATTTGAAGATATCGAGATTGTAGGTTACGAGTCACATCCGGCAATTAAAGCACCAGTTGCAGTATAACAAAGGCTTAAATTTCATTAGATTACGGTTTAGAGAATAAGATTATGGCATGGCAAAATGTAGAAGTTGTCCAAGTTGTGGCAATGGACAAAAACCACTGTATTGGTAAAGGCAATGCGTTGCCATGGCATATTTCTGCCGACTTAAAACATTTTAAAGAAATCACACAAGGTGGCGTGGTCGTGATGGGCCGTAAAACCCTTGAGTCTATGGGCCGTGCTCTACCAAACCGTGTGAATTGGGTGATTACCCGTGACATTAACTGGCAGTTTGACGGTGTTAAAGTTGCGTATTCAATTGAAGATGCCTTAAATGCAGCTTTAGAAGATGTAAAGAATACCGAAAAACAAGCTTTGTTCATTATTGGTGGTGGTGAAATCTTTAAGCAAACCTTGTCGATTGCAGACCGTCTTGAGCTCACTCATGTTGACTTAGATGTACAAGGTGATGCACATTATCCAACAATACCGAGTGAGTTTCATAAAACCGCAAGTGAACAGCATGTTGATGAAAAATCAGGAACTTCATTCGAGTTTGCTACTTATAAAAAATAATTTTATGGATGCCTATGCACAATATCGGAACACGTGAATTTATTATTGCTCTACTTTTTGGGCTATTACATAGTTTATTCACGCTGTTTATTGTGTTCTCTAGCATTTGGGTATGCGTAGCGCTTTGGGTCCAACAACCTTTTGGCTGGTTAGGCAGCCGCATACTCATTGGCATCTGGATTGCTTTTGCACTCAGCATGGCTGGCTTATATGTTGAAGGTCATATTATTAGCCGCCGTACCGATATCCTGATTTATCTTTTAGCGTTTGCCTGCTCTCTTGTTTGGTATTTTTCGATTACTGCACGTCAAGATCGAGACTGGAACCCTGAAGTTGCCAATATACTGAGTTACGAAAAGCACGGCGATGTGATCACTTTGCACAATGTTCGTAACTTCAACTGGCATCCTGACGGAACCTATGATGTGCGATGGGAAACCCGCACTTTTGACCTCAACCAGTTAAATGGAGTAAATATCATTACTTCTTACTGGATGGGACCACAAATTGCTCATACACTTGTAAGTTTTGAGTTTGCACACCAACAACCACTAGTCTTCTCAATCGAGATTCGTAAAGAAAAAACTGAAGAGTTTTCGGCAATTGGCGGTTTTTTTAGAAAATATGAACTGAGCTTAATTGCTTCTGATGAGAAAGATATTGTCTATACGCGTAGCAACATCCGTAAAGAGCAGGTTTATAATTTCCCAGTCAATATGCCGCGTAGCGAGCAAAAAGCGCTATTTTTAGAATATCTTAAGAAATCGGATGAGCTACGCAAAAAGCCTGAGTGGTACAACACACTTACGAGTAACTGTACAACTTTAATTTTTGATATGGTTCAAGCAATTAACCCCTATGAACTTCCTAAAGATTATCGTCTAATCGCTTCGGGTTACTTACCTAATTATTTATATGACCTTAAAGCACTTAATCAGAATATCAGTTTAAAACAGTGGTATCAAATTGCGCATATCAACCCAAGAACTGAAAATTTTGAACAGCTCTCAGATCAGAGTAGTGAACACTTCTCTCAAATCGTTCGACAAGGTTTACCTAAAGCTAAATGAAATAAGTAATGCACTTTTCTTTACTTTTTTATACATGCTTTACTTTGTATTTTAAATACATAAACCCTATTGTAATAGGCAGGAAATAGAGGGAAAAACAATGCAACAGGCATTATTTGGCGGCGGCTGTTTTTGGTGCGTCGAAGCTGTATTTTTACAAATACGCGGTGTAGAAAAAGTAACGAGTGGTTATGCAGGTGGGCACACGACTAACCCTACTTACGAGCAAGTATGTCAAGGAGACACCCAGCACGCTGAGGTGATCTTAGTCGACTTTGATGAAGAGCAAGTAACTTACTCCCAGTTACTCGACGTGTTCTTTGCGACTCATGATCCAACGACTTTAAACCGTCAAGGTAATGATATCGGCACACAATACCGCTCTGTTATTTACTATTATAATGAAGAGCAAAAGCAGGCAGCGGAACACACGATTCAGACTCTAAAAAATGACGATCTTGATATTGTGACTGAGCTGTCCCCTGTTCCGACATTCTATCCAGCAGAAGAATATCATCAGAATTACTATGCAAAGAATCCTTCACAAGGTTATTGCAACTTTGCGATTCCACCAAAACTGCTCAAGCTATATAGTAAATTCCAGCATCTGATGAAAGATCAGTAAATCAGAGCAATAAAAAAGCAACCAGTTTGGTTGCTTTCTTATTGAGTAAACTAAATTTTAGTTTTCACTTACAAAGGCAATATCGCTCAGTCCGGCTTCACTGGCGCGAGACATTACCTGAGCAACAGTATCGTACTTCGACTCTTTATCAGCACGAAGTTGAACTGTTGGTTTAACATCGCCTTGACCTGCTTCTTGAAAACGTTTTTGAAGCTCATCTAGGCTAATTACTTGAGTATCCCAAGCCACTTCACCATTTGCATTGATACTAATCGTAATTGCTTTTGGTGGTGGATCAATAATTTCAGCAGTTGTTTTAGGAAGCGTTAATGGAATCGATGGGTTGGCAACTGTTGCTGTGACCAAAAAGATGATCATTAACACCAACATAATGTCGATTAGCGGAATGAGATTCATCTCATTCATGCCACTATCGTGGTCTTCACCCAATTGAAAAGCCATTAAGCTTGACCTCCAACGTAACTTTGCTGTGCAGTTTTAACATCAGACTTTACAGTTGAGTCTTGCTGCAACATCGTGTCAATTAACAAGCTGTGCGCTTGGTCTTGTAAGTCGTGAGCAAGACCACGGTTTGCACGTACACAAATGTTATAAGCCAATACCGCTGGAATCGCAACTGCAAGACCAAGACCTGTCATAATCAGTGCTTCACCTACTGGTGTAGCCACTTGAGCCAAACCTGCTTGTCCGCTTTTACCTACGGCAACCAGCGCATGGAAAATACCCCAAACAGTACCAAACAAACCTACGAATGGTGCAATTGAAGCAATCGTTCCTAAAACAGAAATACCTTTATCAGCATTGGCCTTTTCAGCAGAAATCTGACGAAGTAATGCCTGCTCTGCAACCGCTTTACGCTGTTCAAAACTCAAAGGTTGTAACTTTGCTTTTAGCGAAGTGATAGCCTGAGAAAGTTGAGCATAAGCTTGTTGCTTTAGCTGGCGAGTCCCCATCAAACGTAAGATGAAAACTGTCCAGGTAGCAATCGACATTGCCAATAAGATGAAATACAGGGTTTTACTCACTGCATCTGCATGTTGCCAATAGATTGAAAAGTTCATATTGAACTCCTGATTAAGGTTAGCCGTTGGGACTCAAATTCATTTAAGGGGTTAAATCAAAGGGTTGCTCTGCTTTAATTGGATAAGCAACACCATTTTCCATATAAGGTTTAAATTTCGCACCGCGAACAGCACGGACTACTTTGTCATCTAGACTTGAAATACCACTACTTCTAGTCACTCGCACATTAATAATTTTGCCTTTTTCATCGGCTTCAATGAGTACCATGACAGAGCGTGCTTCGCCTTGTAAATCTTTTGAAGAAACTGTTAAACGTGGTGAGCGGCTCCACTGTACACCCGAACCACCAATTGAAACGCGTTTCGGTGATGGATCTGGGGCAGGTTGAGCTTTAGGCGCTTCTTGTACCACTGGTTTTGGTTTTTCAACAACTTTCTCAGTAACTGTTGTCGTCGTTGTCACCACTTTGGTTTCAACTTTAGGTTCTGTCTTTACTGTTTCTTTTGGTGTTTCAGCCTTTTTCACCTGTTGAATTTTTTCCACTTTTTTAGGTGGTGTCACAGGCTTTTCAACAACTTTAACTTCTTTTACCTCTTTCTTAGGTTCCGGCTTTTTAGGTGGTTCCTTCGGTTTAGGAGGCAGTGGTTTTGGTTGCTCTTGAATTTTTACGAAACGTACCTGTAAAGGCTTCTTCTCGATTGGCTTTAATTCAGCAGGCTTAATATGGCTGACCGCCCATAAGACCCCGATATGACCAATTGCAACCGCAATTAGTGCCGTGATGACTTTCTTTTTCATCGGATTGGGAGAGTTTAAGGCTGCGGAAGATTGACTCATAAGAATCTAATTACCTAATGGATGATGATTTCAGCTTTCTATTTGTAGAAACGATTTCAAACATCGGATAGAACAATAAAGTGCCACAATAATAAATGAGAAGTGTTTTCATTTGCAACTATTTTTTGAGAAAAACATTTGCTCAATATCACTAATTTGTATCAGTTGAGTGTCTTTGCTTTTGTTTTCTCATAGTTACATGAATGCATATCTCTTGTTCACAAAATGTTTAATCTAACTTATATAGCTAGGCTAATTTCACTATGAAGAGATCGAATCCTACCATAAATTCATTCAATTTTGTTATGTTATATCATTTCAATATTTTTTTTTAATATAAAAAAAACACGCATGAAGCGTGCTTTTTTAAAATAAGCGTTATTTAAAAAACAACCGTCTTGTTACCATCAACAATAATACGGTCTTCTAAATGCCATTTTACTGCTCGAGCCAATACATTACGCTCAACATCTTCACCTAGCTCACGTAATTGCTCAACATTATAGTCATGGCTTACACGCTCAACATCTTGCTCAATAATTGGGCCTTGGTCTAGATCAGCCGTCACATAGTGAGCTGTCGCACCAATCAACTTCACACCTTTTTCATAAGCTTGCTTGTATGGATTAGCACCCACGAAAGCTGGCAAGAAAGAATGGTGGATATTGATGATTTTCATTTCCCATTTCGCAACAAAATCTTCGCTTAAAATCTGCATGTAACGTGCAAGAACCAATAAATCATTGCCCTGCATCATTTCATCAATTTGTGCATAAGCTTCAGCTTTATTGTCTTTAGTTACTTTAATTACAGTAAATGGAATACCGAAGTTCTCAACGGATTCACGTAAATCTTCGTGGTTAGAAATCACGTGTGTAATTTCACAAGGTAACGACCCACGTGCATGACGCCACAATAACTCAAGTAAAGCATGGTCGACTTTAGAAACTAAAATACCAACCTTTTTAATTTCGTTTACGAAAGCAAGACGCCATTGCATGCCATAACGCTCAGCAACGTTGGCAGCAAATGTTTGAATTAATGCATCTTTACGTGACTGTAAATGGTCAAGTTCAAACTCAACACGCATGAAATAACGTCCACCCTGAGCTTCCGTCGCATACTGATCAAGCGCGGTAATGTTTGCACCTTGGTGGTACAAAAAGCTCGATACGGCCTGTACGATCCCAGGCTTGTCTTCACAAGTAATCAGTAAACGGGCTGTATTGGCAGTGGTCATATTCATTTGGTTAATATCACTTAATTGAGTCAAATTTTTAATAAGCCGAGTATTCTAGCGCTCTAAATAGGCAAGTACAACTATTCATCTTTTAACGATGACAAGCTGGCGAATAGATCAGAAGGCCCCAGTGAATCAAGCAACTGCTCGTAAGTTGCTCGGCTTTCCCCCATAAGATAAGGACCTTCAAGGAAAACCATTTGACGTAATGCCTGCCAAACCCATTTTTCTTCTAAGTGGTTATTGTCACTAATGTGACCAGACATATATAAAAAGTTTGTCCAGTTTGTTAATACAATCCATAAGTTAATAATGAGCGCTTCAATTTCAGATGGTGTCATTTTCATAAGGCCGGCATCGACAAAGGCTTGATAAATCTTTTGCCCCTGTTGCATGACCTGTCCCGCAAAACGAGGATAAATCTTTTTAAAGTCTTCGTTACTTTCAACTAAATGATAGACATCACGATGGATAAAACGGTAACTCCAAAGTTGACCACTTAATACCTGAAAATAGTTGATTTTATCATTGGTCGTTAATGGTCTGTCTTCAGGTAACGAAAGCATTTCCAAAGTCTCAACCTGATATTGGTACATTAATTCTTTAATAATTTCATGCTTATTCCGGAAATGGTAATACAAGTTTCCAGGACTAATACCTAACTCCGCCGCAATATGATTGGTTGTAACCGACCGTTCACCTCGCTCGTTAAAAAGCTGCAAACTGATTTGTAAAATCCGGTCTTTTGTCTTCAGAGCTTTAGGTAGAGACATTTTAATAACCTTTAATAATTCACATGGTTAAGACTTAAACACATAAACCGACTTGACTATTTAGAGTATTTACTCTAAAAAATAAGTATATCAGTATATTTGGTAAGTACCGATGAACAGTCAAACAAAAACAAATCCAGAGACTCAGCTTCCTTATGATGTTAAGCATTTACATGATTTGCTTGAACAACAAAAGCTCGCTTATTTACGTCATCCGGTACCCACTGCTAAAGAGCGTATTGATCGTTTAGCTCGTCTTAAAAGAGTCTTGGTAAAATATCAAGATCAGATTGCCGAAGCAATTAACCTTGATTATGGCAATCGTGCAGTTATGGAAACAAAAATTGGCGAACTACTCACGAGTTTGGAACAAATCAAATATTACAGTAAACATCTGACTGCATGGATGAAACCATCAAAGCGCCATATCAGTGTATTACATCAGCCAGCAAAAGGTTGGGTACAATATCAACCTATGGGTGTGATTGGTATTATTACACCATGGAATTACCCATTATTACTTTCGGTTGGACCTCTGATCTGTGCACTAGCTGCGGGCAACCATGCCATGATCAAAATTTCTAGTGCCTCACCAAACTTTGGCCGAGTCCTTGAAAGTGCATTGGCAGAAGCATTCCCACAAGAATTAGTTGCTGTGGTAAATGGTGGTGGCGTTATTTCAGATGCGTTTAGTCATTTGCCTTTTGACAAAATGATTTTCACAGGCTCAACTTCTGTTGGTAAAACAGTGATGGCAGCCGCAGCTCAAAACCTAGTTCCAGTAATTCTCGAGTTAGGCGGAAAGTCTCCTGCCCTTGTGCATGCATCTATGGATATGAAAGATGTTGCCCAACGTATTGCTGTAGGTAAATTGTGGAATGCAGGACAAACTTGTGTTGCACCAGATCATATTTTCTTACCACGAGGCAAAACTGCCGAGTTCATCGAAAACTTTAAATTGATTGTGGCAGGAATGTATCCTCATTTCAGAAACAACCAAGACTACACTTCTATTATTAATGATAAACAGTACAACCGCATTCAGGGTTATCTCGAAAATGCCCGTGATCAAGGCGCACGTATTGTTGAAATTAATCCGCAAAATGAAATTTTAGATGATGTCCGCAAAATTGCACCGACTTTAGTCACTGGCGTGACGACCGCAATGGATATTATGCAAAATGAAATCTTCGGGCCTATTCTACCGATTTTAGAATATGACCAAATAGAAGAAGTCATCGAATTCATTAATAGTCGTCCACGTCCTTTAGCGATGTATTATTTTGACTATGATCAAGCGCGTGCTGACTATATTGCACAGCACACCCATTCAGGGCATTTCGGAATTAACATGGTGATTACCCATGTTGCACAAGATGATTTACCGTTTGGCGGAATTGGCGCATCAGGTATGGGTAAATATCACGGACCAGAGGGCTTTTTTAGCCTTTCTCATGAGCGTTCGATGATGTCAAATCCAAAACTTTATAGCCTTAAATACATTCTTCCACCGTTCAATAAGCCTATTCATCGTTTCATTTCGAAAACCTTGTTGCGCTAACTGATCAAGGCATGATCTGTTATACTAAATCATGCCTCGTTTTTACCAATTTCGCTTGTCTTTTAATCGTATTTTTGGTATAAAACGCCCCTTGAATGAATTCATCCGTTTACATTTAGTATGACTGGCCACAGATTTGCTGTTGGCTGAATCAATGGAGTTACACCATGTCTAAGGTTTGCCAAGTTACCGGCAAGCGTCCAGTCGTTGGTAACAACGTCTCACACGCCAACAACAAAACCAAGCGCCGGTTCGAGCCGAACCTGCACCACCACCGTTTCTGGTTAGAAAGCGAAAAACGTTTTGTACGTCTTCGTTTAACCACTAAAGGTATGCGTATTATTGACAAATTGGGTATCGAAAAGGTTGTTGCAGACCTTCGTGCTCAAGGTCAAAAGATCTAAGGAGTCTGAGCAATGCGTGATAAGATTCGCCTCGTTTCTTCAGCTGGTACAGGTTACTTCTATACCACGACTAAAAACAAACGTACTATGCCGGAAAAAATGGAAATCAAAAAATTTGATCCAAAAATCCGTCAACACGTGATTTTCAAAGAAGCTAAAATCAAATAATTTTAGCCTCGAAAAAAACGACTTCTTTATGAAGTCGTTTTTTTTTTGCATTTTTTTTATACCTACCTTTTTGTTAAACTTTCTCTACATTCCGCCTTGGCATTTTTTATGCTTGTTTTTAGCCTAACTCACGTAAAAGGAGTTTTTAGTGCCGCATGACGTAGATTTAATTATTTTACTTGCTGTTGGTTTCGGCGTTGCCCTCATTTTTGGCTACATTGCAGCCCGATTACGACTCCCCCCTCTTATCGGCTATTTAATTGCCGGAATTATTATTAGCCCAAATACACCCGGTATAGAAGCAGATATCCACCTTGCCAACCAGCTTGCAGAACTCGGGGTCATGTTCCTGATGTTTGGTGTAGGGATGCACTTTTCATTAAAAGACTTATTACTGGTTCGTCGTATTGCCTTGCCTGGCGCAATTTTACAAATCGCTGTTGCAACCTTACTTGGTATTGGCGTTTCAATGCTATGGGGATGGAGTTTCGGGTCTGCACTCGTTTTTGGCTTAAGTCTATCGTGTGCGAGTACAGTTGTATTATTAAAAGCATTAGGAGACCGAGGTCTTTTAGACTCAGTTAACGGCAAAATTGCTGTGGGTTGGCTGTTAGTCGAAGATTTAGTGATGGTGCTAGTTTTAGTACTTCTTCCGGCTACAGCTGTTTTACTCGGTGGAAAAGCACCAGCAGGTGCAGACGGTAATATCTGGTTAACCCTTGGAATCACCTTATTAAAGGTGATTGGCTTTATTGCCTTTATGCTCATTGTAGGCAAACGCGTTGTGCCTATTATTATGCAATTTGTTGCTCGTTTAGGATCAAGAGAGCTATTTACGCTGACCGTCGTCGCTGCTGCTGTTTCGATCGCTTACGGTTCTTATGCCATCTTTGGGGTTTCAATGGCTTTAGGGGCATTCTTTGCAGGTATGGTCGTTAAAGAATCAGACTTTAGCCATCGTGCTGAGGAAGAGACTCTCCCACTACGTGAAATTTTCTCGATTTTATTTTTCGTTTCTGTGGGCATGCTATTTGATCCCCACATTCTTGTTGAGAGCCCACTCCATATTTTAGCTGTTATCGCGATTATTATGGTGGGTAAGACACTTGCTGCAATGGCATTGGTTTTATTCTTCCGCTATCCAATCAATACAGCTTTAACAGTCGGGGCAAGCCTTGCACAGATTGGTGAGTTTTCATTTATTTTAGCGACCTTGGGTGTTTCTTTAGGCCTACTAAGCTTAGAAGCTCAGAATCTAATTCTAGCGGGCGCTTTATTTTCAATTACGCTTAACTCTTTCATCTTCTCAGCGATTGAACCTGTACAACGCTGGATTCGTGAACGTTCTCACTTAGCCCGACTGCTTGAACGTAGCGGTGACCCATTGGCAATGTTACCCGATGAAGTTGATCAAGCTTATTTACGTGATCAAGTCGTAATTGTGGGATATGGCGGTGTAGGAAGACGTATCACTGAAAATCTAATTAATGAGAATATTAAGGTCGTTATTGCAGAAGAGAATCGTGAAATCGTAGAAAAACTGCGTAATGCAAATATTGCTGCTGTGAGTGGTGTTGCTACTGAACCGAGTGTTTTAATTCAAGCACATATAATGCATGCACGACTCTTGGTAATCTCACCTATGGATATTTTAGATATTCACCGTATTGTGGCGATTGCCAAGCAATTAAATCCTCAGATTCAGGTATTGATTTGCGCAGAAAGCAAAGAAGAAGCAGCAATTATCCGTGAAGAAAATATTGGCGAAGTGTTCTATGCAAAAGAAGAAATGGCAAAGAATATGAGTCACCACATATTAAATCAGATCGAGCTTGCCCATCAGTCAACAATTCATTAACCCATATAAAAAGCGTACTTAAAAGTACGCTTTTTTTAACTCAAGAATTTAGGCTGTTCGTCTAATACCTCAGCCTGCCACTCGTTTACCTGCTTTTCCAGCAGTCCAAACAATGCAGCCTGAATCATATGCTGAGCAACAACTGGAGTCTGCTCACCCAAGATTGCTTTGACTTCATCGCTAAATTGAATTTTAACCAAGGGTTCATTCTCAGAACCTGCATTACGCAAGGCGAGTTCACCACCTTCGAGTTGAACTAATTCCAACACTGCTTCTTGATTTCCAAATAACTCTTTCAATTGCTGTATAGACATATACTTCCTCCATGTTTCAACATGGTGGCAAAGCACCCTTGCACTTTGCATCTCTTGTCTTATTTATATAGGCACACCTAGTCTAAATTTCAAGCATCTAGGCAGTTTAATTTTAGAACTCGACCATTTCGTTACGAAAACCATCAATTAAATGACTTAATTCTCGGTGCCATTCACGCAAGATTTTAACATCTGGCAACCAAGACTGAGGCCCTTGTGTCACTTTAATAATAAGGTTAGAAGAAGTTTCTTCTTCAGGAGTCGGTTCTTTTGGTTCTGGGGCGTATTGGCACATACGATAAGCTCGTTTTAATTCTGCAACAAAACCATCTTTTGCCAATTGCTGCAAAACGGACACTTCAGGGGAAACCTGTCCTTTTGCCGCCATATGTTCCTCAATAGATTTTAAGGTGGGTTGCAAATCATTTAAACGGTAATAACGTACCAATTCTTGTAAGAACGCTAACATTGCGCCATGTAAATGAAATACAGCTGCTTCACGGTAAGCTTGTACCTGCTGCACATGATCGGTCTGCTCTGCCTGTTGACACGCTAGACGTGCAAAATAGAGCTTCTGATTGGTACGATCGGCATGATAACGAGCAACACGTGACATAACTAAACTTTCCTGTTCTAAAATCGCCATTGCAATAGCTATTCTTAGCTTAACGACTCCATTGATAAAATCAACGTTATTTATGGTAAATCCAGCTCAACTTGATAAATTTTACGTTTAGCTAAAATTTTCACTGGTTGTTTTATAGGACGAACATTACTTAAGACCCAAGCAAAATAGCCTTCACTCCAAGCAGATGCACAGGCTAAATTGACCTCGTCATTTCGCCAAGTATGAACTGAGTCGACATCAACTAAAGCGACAGCAACTCCTTCCTCTTCATCAGTATCTTTAACCAGAAAGTTCTGGTTTTCGACAATTAATAGATCTTTCACTGGTAACTGCGTAGGTATCCATGAACGCACTTCAAGTGTTTTTATACCTTCAGCAATACGAGTACCATTCGGCGTTACAATCGAGAGAGCTAAAAATTGTCTTTTCATCAGGAAAACTTATTCTTCGGCTGCTTTAACTCGAATTCCATAGCCTTTAACTTTAAGCGTATTTAAGCCTTTAATTGCCTTAATCGCTTCACGGGGATTAGGCATTTCAACAAAACCAAAGCCCTTCGATTTACCTGTATCTTTATCAGTCACCAGAACACATGTATCAACTTTACCATATGCCTTGAATAACTCTAAAACTTCAGCTTCACTTACAGCACGATCTAAATTACGAACTAATATCTTCATTTTCTAACCTTAATTGGCAATAAAAGGGAGGGCCAATATACATTTAAGTAATCACAGCGTCTTATACAGTAGTTTAGTCCAGATCGATACCAAAACCTAAATTTACTGCAGGAGATCTGTTCCATTGTTTTTTAGTAAATTGCTGAGGTACTTGCCTATGAATCTTCGCTTGAACCAAATGTGCAGGTAGATCATTTAAGAAATAACTCTCAATTTTACGACCTTGCTCATCATAAGTGTCTTGCGACCACGTATTAAGATTTTGCTTCGTCAAGATTAATTCATTTTCAGCACGCGTTAAGGCGACATACAGCACACGGCGCTCTTCCTCAACATCATCAAAATCACCCTGTGCTCTTGCATAAGGATATTGATTTGGCGATACGTGAGGTACATAACAAACTTTCTGTTCGGCACCCTTAGCTGAATGAATCGTAATTAAAGTTACTAAATCTTGATCAGCAGCTTTTTCAATTTCAGAAACTGAAATCGGCTCAAGTACATATTCCTCAAGGAATTCACCTAACGACGCATGCTTTCGTGCAAGTTGCTTAACCAAATCAAAGTCTTTTAAACGACGCGACCAATCTTTAGTTTTATAATTTTGCTCTAGCTGTTCACCTAAAGCATCGAGAGCCAAGCCAATACTTGCCTCGACATGTTGCTGTAATACATCTAGCTGTTTTAAAATTAAAATCGCTTGTAGAGGTACCTTGCCATGACGTTCAAGTCGCGCACAGCGCTCCTCGACATCAACAATTCCCATCAGCTCTTGGGCTAACTTACTCGCTCCAACATCACCGATCCCATCCCACAAGGTTAAAAACCGCATCCAAGCCAAATCATCGTGAGGGTTACTCACAATACGTAACAGGCTCAGTACATCTTTTACATGAGCCGACTCAAGAAGCTTTACCCCACCAATAAAACGATAGGGTATTTCAGCCGCAATAAAAGCCCCTTCTAGATATCGGGCACTATAGCCAGAACGGACTAAGACCATGTGGTCATGCCAGTTTGCACCTTGCTGATGCCGCGTTATTAAATCTTGTGCAATCCAGTTTGCTTCTTCAAACTCATTACCAAACAAATGTAGCTGTGGCTTTTGCCCTTGGCCACGATGCGCTTGTAGCTGTTTTTGATAATCGATTGGGCTATGTGCCAACAGCCAGTTCGATAAATCTAAGATTTCTTGGGTCGAGCGATAATTTAAAGCCAGTGTAAGTACTTCTGCATCAGGTATTCGTTCTTTAAAAGAATGAATATTTTCAAAGTCTGCACCACGAAAGCCATAAATGGACTGAGCGTCATCACCCACGCAAAACAACTTCACTTTACCAATTAAGGGCTGCAACAAAGCCCATTGCAAAGGGTTTGTATCTTGCATTTCATCAACGAGCAATGCCTGACAAAAACCTGCAACCCAATTGGTTAACGCTTCTGAGTTTTGTAAATGAACAGCCACAATCGACAAGATATCGTCGTAATCTAAAAAATTACGCTCTCTTTTGCGTTGCTCATAAGTTTTCATCAACTCAGCAATTTGAGTTTTATGCTCATATGCATCTGGAAGCTGTTTGATTAATGCTTCAGAAAGCTTTGTTTGAGTATTTCTTGCATAGGAATATAGATCACACAGCTCTGCCGCTTTAGGTAAAACATTATCTTTGTCTTTACCTCTTAATAAACGGAACATCAGCAACTGATCATCACGATCAATAATACTAAATTGATTTAAGCCAAAAGCTTGTGGATTACGGCGCAGTAAATACATACAAAAAGTATGAAAAGTTGAAGCTCTTAGACCCTTTGCCTGTGCTCCTACATGCTGCTCTACTCTTGCAACAATTTCACTCGCAGCACGTCGAGTAAACGTTAAAATCTGAATTTGGTTTGCTGGTAAGCCTTGATCAATTAAATAGGCAGCACGGGCAACAATCGTCTTAGTCTTGCCACAGCCAGCACCTGCTAAAACTAAACAGTTCTGCGCAGACGTCGTGGCTGCTTTTTTTTGCTGAGCATTTAGTTCATTAATTAATTTTGCAAGACTCATAACACATATCGCTAAAACACCAAGACATAGTTTAACAGACCCAACCCCAGATGCGTCTGTTCGTCCTAAAAACAAAAAGAGCACCTAAAGTGCTCTTTGATTCAACAATATTATTTAAGATACTGTTTTTGAACTAGATGGCAGATGCTTAATCGCAGAAGCCAAACCTAGAAAATTAATTCCTTGGAATAAGATATCTATGGCAAGGAACATGCCTAACACCCAAAAAGGTGAATCTTTAGAAACCAAGATCAAAATACCTGTAGCGAGTGTTAATAATCCTGAAAATAAGGTCCAACCCCACCCAGTAATTGGTTTAAGTAAAATCGCGTTTACTGTACGTATAGCTCCAGCAATAATCAGTGCTATTGATAATAAGCTCGTCAAAACTACCGCTGTCGTTACGGGAGTAGAAAAAGCATAATAGCCCGCCATTAGATAAAGCACACCAAAAAGTGCCCATAACCAACGGCTTGCACCTTTAAAGACACTAATGGCCGCGACAAGATGTAAAACACCTCCGACCATCATGAGTATTCCAAATAAAAAAACCACAGAAAAGGTCGCAAATGGTAATGAACTAAACAAAATCAGACCGAAGCCAATAAGTACAAAGCCTAATATCAAATACCACTTACGATCAGCATGTAACTGATTACGCACCAAATCATTACCGACAGTTTTCATCATGGCCACTCTTATTATCAGGTATTAGAATTTCATCTACCTAATAATAGTGATCCACTTCACATTTTTTGTCTGTATAAGATCTGCATCGTTTCTTATCAATTAATGTGGATAAAGCAGTATTTATCCACAATTTTATTTCACCCAACCAATTTCTTGAGCTGTAGGTAAACCTATTATTGTTTCATGTAAACCATTCGGCATTTTACTGCTCTGCTCAGATAATGGTGTTCGACCACCCATGATTTCAGCGTCAGTTTGCGGATATAAAGACACTTTTTCAGGTTGCGCATAACCTAGAGGGTAAAGCGGTTGACCAGTTTCTAAATCATATTTGTCTTGTGCCCCAAAGCCATGTAATAGCTCATGAACAATCACAACCTGATTTTGGGAAGCTTGTGTTTTAGTCGCAAATAAATTCACACTACCAATACGACCTTTTTCCAAAGCAGTCGAATGGATCAAAACTTTTTGATAATTGGGATCGTAATAATTTAAATAAAGTTTAAGTGATGCCCCATTGTCTTCAGATTGTTGATGTCGCCATGCATAAAAACGGAACTTTAAACTCCACCACATCACATGAAAGATATTGGCATTTTGAGGAACCTCAGGAGGTCGTTGCTGTAATGGCTGACCTAAACGAATTACAAAGTTTCCTGATTGACCACGATAGTGTTGCGACCATTCTGCCAAATAATTTCTTATTCCCTCAAAATCAGTGTATTGCAATTGATGAATATAGCTCTGCGTTGTCTGCAAACCATCTGCATTAATAGGATGTAAAACGACAACAATAGGTTGATTCCAGTCTTGGTTTTGATCTCGCCATGCCTGAACAGCAACAATCAATAAAATAATTAACAAACATAAAACTCGAATGTTTTTCCACATTCTTTTTCCCCATACATTTAAAATTTTCTTTTATTGTTTTAGATATAAAAAATGCTAGCTGAGCTAGCATTTTTTATTGTGGACTTAATTAGCCCTCAACCCATTTACCATTTTGATAAATTAGGCTCCATTTGGTTTGTTTACCTTCTGGAGTTTCTGAGCCTACATATTGTGATTGATTCTTACGACTGAATTTCACAACTGTCGGATTACCTTCAGGGTCTACGTCTGGCGCTTGTAAAATAAATTGATATTTAGGATCAAGCTGAGCGGCAACACTACGCAATTCCGCAACTTTTGGCGCACGTGTTTCACGAATTTTCGGGAATTTACTTGCAGCCAAGAATAAACCAGCAGCACCATCACGCAACACGAAATAGTCATCATGCTTTGTTGAGCGCAAATGTTCCATCTTGATCGGTTCTACACGTGGAGGTGCAGGCTGACCACTCTTCAAGACTTTACGAGTATTGTCACAGCTTGTACAAGCGAAATACGGACCAAAACGACCAGTCTTAAGCTGCATTTCACCATCACATTTATCACACGGAATGGTTGGGCCATCGTAGCCTTTAATCTTGAACTCACCTTCTTCAAGCTCAAAACCGTCACAGTCAGGGTTGTTACCACATACATGTAGTTTACGACCACCATCAATCACGTAGCTGTCCATGGCTGTGCCACATTTTGCACAACGATGTTTTGACATCAAATCTGCGGTTTCAGCACCATCATCATCAGAAAGAGCAGCTAAGGACTCAACTGGTGTTAAGTTTAAAGTACCTTTACAACGCTCTTTAGGTGGCAAGTTATAGCCAGAACATCCTAAGAATACACCTGTTGTACCTGTACGAATCTGCATTGGACGTGAACATTCAGGACAATGTACCGCTGGCACTTCAACTGGTTGGTTACGGCGCATGCCGTGCTCGCCCTGAGCATTGGTAAGACGTTTCTTGAAGTCACCATAGAAAGTATCAAGTAACTCTTTCCAGTTACGCTCACCTGTTGCAACTTTATCGAGTTGCCCTTCAAGGTCTGCGGTAAAGGCATAGTTCATCAAGTTATTGAAACTTTCATCAAGTCGATCCGTGACAATTTCACCCATTTTTTCGGCGAAAAGACGACGGTTTTCTAACTTAACGTAGCCACGTTCTTGAATCGTAGAAATAATCGCTGCATAAGTCGAAGGACGACCAATACTACGTTTTTCAAGTTCTTTAACCAAAGATGCTTCAGTAAAACGTGCAGGTGGTTTAGTAAAGTGCTGACTTGGGTCTAACTTCTCTAATTTTAAAATTTCACCTACTTTAATTGCAGGCAAAATAATATCGTCATCCGACTTGTTGGCACCACGCACTCGTGTAAAACCATCAAATACAAGCGTACGGCCTTTTGCCTTCAATTCAACATTTGCAGCTTCAACCGTTAAAGTTGAAGATAAATATTCTGCTGGAGTCATTTGACAAGCAACAAACTGACGCCAAATCAAATCATACAAACGCTGAGCATCACGCTCTACACCTGCAAGTTGGTCACCTGTAAGCGCAACATTAGAAGGACGAATTGCTTCATGGGCTTCTTGAGCACCGGCTTTGTTACCATAGCGGTTTGGCTTCGCCGGTAAATATTTCTCACCAAATTGGCTTTCAATATGAGCACGTACCATGCTTACTGCATCATCACTCAAGAACGTTGAGTCAGTACGCATATAGGTAATAAAACCTGCTTCATATAGACGCTGTGCCAGCATCATGGTTTTCTTTACAGAAAAACCTAAACGTGTACTTGCAGCTTGTTGCAGCGTTGAAGTGATATATGGTGCGCTTGGATTTACCTTAGTCGGTTTATCTTCACGCTGTGCAACTTTATATTCAGCACCTTTTAAAACATCCAATAAAGCATCAGTTTCAGCTTTATTTTTCAGTTTAAGGGTTTTACCAGCTTGCTTAACTGCTTCAAGACGAATGTCATCTTTCTTGGCTTGCGTGTCTGCAAAAACTTGCCAGTATTCTTCCGGAATAAAAGCACGAATTTCTCTTTCACGCTCTACAACCAGTTTCACCGCTACAGACTGTACACGACCTGCCGATAAACCACGGGCAATCTTTTCCCAAAGTAATGGTGAAACCATAAAGCCAACAACACGGTCTAAGAAACGGCGTGCTTGCTGTGCATTAACTCG
Organism: Acinetobacter sp. 22512; assembly: GCF_052044755.1. Taxonomy (NCBI): domain Bacteria; kingdom Pseudomonadati; phylum Pseudomonadota; class Gammaproteobacteria; order Moraxellales; family Moraxellaceae; genus Acinetobacter; species Acinetobacter sp. 22512. Next base: position 175,246 of record NZ_JBQENP010000003.1, read on the forward strand.
GTTTAAATCTAGACGCGTAGGTTGTTTAAATGCTTCTTGAATGGCATTTTTAGTAATTTCGTTAAATACCACGCGATGATAACGACTGTCATCACCACCAATAACTTCTCTTAGGTGCCAAGCAATGGCTTCCCCTTCTCTATCCAAGTCCGTTGCGAGATAGATTGCATCGGCATCTTTGGCGAGTTTTTTTAGTTCAGCAACAACATTTTCCTTACCTGGCAGAACTTCGTAATGAGCTTCCCAACCATGTTCAGGATCAACCCCCATACGATTAACTAAAGCCTGACTGGCTTTTTGTTCTTTTTCTGCTTCAGTGAGTTTCGTCCGGGCAGCCGGCTTTTTCTCAGTTGATTTGCTGCCACCTGTTGGCAAATCACGTACGTGACCTACAGAAGACTTTACAATGTATTGCGAACCCAGATATTTATTGATGGTTTTCGCTTTGGCAGGCGACTCCACAATCACTAAGGCACGTTTATGTGCAGCAGGTGCAGTAGATGCTGTGCTTTGAGATGCAGAGCGCGAGGTATTCGCCATATAAAATGTTATTCCTATACCAATAAATTTAAAAATCAGGCTTTAGCCAAGTTCAACAGATAAGCCTTCATCTCATCTAATTGTGTTGCTCTCAGGTCTGATTCCTCATCCCAATAAAGCCCTACACAGTTTGCCTGCATATCAATAGCATAAATCCCTTTTAATGCAATGGGAGAATCATTAAATTTCTCATCACCTTGAACCACTTTTAATTTGCCGTCTATAACGCGAGCACGCATTAAAGATAAACGGGCATCGGGAATCAATACACTATAATAAGCAACCATGCTGGCACGCTTTTCAGTCGCCATGGGGACATGTGTCCATTCAGGTGCAACGATTACACGTGGGTGTAAACCCATTTTACGAGCTTTATCACGCATAATACCAAGTGCCTTTTCACGTGGGCTCACTCTTAAACCAAAAATGGAGCCTAGTACGAAAAGAACAATGATAACGGTAACCCAAATTCCCATATTGTCCATAGCAAAACCTATTAATCTCTTTTATTAGAGTTGCATAAGCTGACCAGAAAACGCAAGTTTCATCATAAAAATAATGCCCGATACAGGGACAAGCTTAAAAATAGCCAGATTTCACAGTGCAAATTGTGATGAGCGAACACAAATATAATTAAGGATCCGGATGGCCATTAACAAGTGTCAGCTTTCCAAACTGGTCAATATGAGCATCCCCCCACTGTTTTAAAGCAAACAGAATTTTCTCAAGACTTTGTCCCAAATCAGTCAGGCAGTATTCTACTTTAGGTGGTACCTGAGGATAGACTTCCCGATGAATAATTCCATCTTGTTCCAATTCACGTAGCTGATTTGTCAGCATTCTTTGGGTAATACTCGGAACACGCTTTCGAATTTCGTTAAACCTCAAGGTGCCTTCATTAAATAAATGCCAAAGAATGACGCATTTCCATTTCCCATCAATCAAGCTAATCGCAGCCTCCACTGAACAACCTGGAGAGCAATCAAAACTTGAGTGTCTTGCTTTTGCCATTTTACAGTATCCTTTTTGACACTATGAGCGTTATTTGTCTGTAGTCACTTATTTTAAGCTTACGTTATGATCAAACTCTCAACAAGAGGAATGATAATTATGAAAGCTGTGGCATATCAAAAAGCTGGTCCCATTACATCGCCAGAAGCACTCGTTGATATTGAACTCGATGCACCTATTGCTGAAGGACACGATTTACTTGTTCGTGTACAAGCTGTCTCAGTAAATCCGGTAGATACTAAAATTCGAAAGAATGTAAACCCTGAGAATAATCAGTGGAAAACGCTTGGCTGGGACGCAGTAGGTATCGTTGAAGCGATTGGAGATAAAGTTACTCAATTTAAGATTGACGATATCGTTTGGTATGCAGGTGCTCTTAATCGTCAAGGTAGTAATAGCGAATTACAACTCGTTGATGAACGCATTGTTGGCCATAAACCAAAAACTTTAGAAGTAACCGAGGCTGCAGCTCTCCCTTTAACTGCAATCACGGCTTGGGAGATGTTATTTGATCGCCTGCAAGTTCCAAAGAACGCGCCAGAAAACACAACAATATTAGTGATTGGTGGAGCTGGTGGTGTTGGCTCAATCACCATTCAACTTCTTAAACAGCTGACTAACCTAACAATTATTGCAACAGCTTCACGAGCAGAAACTCAAGACTGGGTTAAGCAACTTGGAGCAGATTATGTGTTAGATCATCGTCAACCTTTAGCAGCCCAAATTAAACAATTAGGTTTAACTGCACCTTTATATGTGTTCTCGACTACTCAAACAGATCAGCATTTAGCAGATATTGTAGAGTTGATTGCACCGCAAGGCCGTTTTGGGCTCATTGATGATCCTGAACAGTTAGATATCAAACCGTTTAAATCGAAGTCTGTATCGGTGCATTGGGAGTTTATGTTTACACGTTCAATGTTCCAGACTGAAGATATGGCAAAACAAAGTGAACTATTAAATGAAGTCAGCAAGCTGGTTGACGAAGGAAAAATCAAAACAACCGTAACCGAGGTTATAAGTCCAATTAATGCTGAAAATTTAAAACGAGTTCATCAGCAAATTGAAAGTGGGACAACAAAAGGAAAGATCGTCTTACAAGGTTTTTAAACAAAATTGAAAATATTCCCAAATAAAAAGGCAAGTATCGAACTTGCCTTTTTATTAATAGTGGGGAGGTTTATTCGTTAATGGATCAAAAGGTGCAATGCCTTCTGATAAATCTGAAGATTCCACACGTTGATAAAGAAATTGCATTTGTTTTTTCAAATCAGCTATTTCTTGAGTTTGAATAGCGAGTTGTTGATTTAATTGTTCAACTAAATCATCCAAAAATGTAATTCGCACTTGCAAATCTTCAATGGGTGCGGAAAATGACGCTTGATCATCATGATATGGTGGTTTAGTCATTTAAATCCTCATTTGAGATTCTGGAAAACATTATGGCCTATATTACCCTAAGGGATGTCCAACTTGCTTTTGGCGGACCTGCCCTGCTCGATGGCGCGAACTTTAATCTAGAACGTGGCGAACGAGTCTGTTTAATTGGTCGTAATGGTGAAGGTAAGTCTACTTTACTTAAACTGATCGAGGGAAGCCTATTACCGGATTCTGGTGAAGTTTCTATTCAAAATGGTTTAACTGTTTCAATGTTAGCCCAAGACGTCCCAATGGATTCAGGTAAGGTTGCTGATATTGTGGCTGATGGCGCAGGAGAAGCTGCCGAAGTACTCAGAGCTTATCATGAAGCAACTGATGCTTGTATGCTAGGAGATATGGAAGCCTGCGATCGTATGGGTAATCTTCAGCATAAGCTCGACCAACTCGACGGCTGGGCACTCGAAAACAAGGTCAATGCCCTGTTAAGTAAAATGGGACTCGACCCAAACGCAGATTTGGCAGACCTTTCAGGTGGTCGTAAACGTCGTGTTTTACTGGCTCGTGCTCTTTTAACGCAGCCAGACGTATTACTTCTAGACGAACCGACGAACCATTTAGATGTTGAAAGTATTGAGTGGCTAGAAAAATTTCTACTCGATCAAAATAATTTAACGCTACTATTTATTTCGCATGACCGTTCTTTTGTAGACAGTATTGCAACTCGAATTGTTGAACTTGACCGTGGCATCCTACGTGGCTACGAAGGCAACTATTCACGCTATTTAGAGCTTAAAGCTCAGCAAATGGAAGCAGAAGAGAAACAAAATGCTCTATTTGATAAAAAATTAGCTGAAGAAGAAGCTTGGATTCGCCAAGGGATTAAAGCTCGTCGTACGCGTAATGAAGGTCGTGTTCGTGCCTTAAAAGCTTTACGTGAAGAATCAAAAGCTCGTCGTTCACAACAAGGCAAAGTGAGCATGGCGACTCAAGAAGCAAATCGCTCTGGTAAATTAGTATTTGATATTGAACACCTAAGTGTATCTTATGATGATAAACCGCTTATCAAAGATTTCTCTACGCTTGTTATGCGTGGTGACCGTATTGGTCTAGTCGGCGATAACGGTGTTGGTAAAACAACGTTAATTAAAGCCATTTTAGGTGAAATCGAACACGGTGGTTCTGTTAAGACAGGTACTCAGTTAGAAGTTGCTTATTTTGATCAATTACGTAATGCCTTAGACCTTGAAAAAACAGTCATGGCTAACGTTTCAGAAGGTTCTGACTTTGTTGATGTAAATGGTAACCGTCGTCATATCTATAGCTATTTACAAGATTTCTTGTTCTCACCTGAACGTGCACGTACACCAGTAAAGGCCCTTTCTGGCGGTGAGCGTAACCGTATTTTGCTTGCTAAATTATTGCTTAAACCATCGAACCTGATTGTGATGGACGAACCAACCAATGACTTGGATATGGTGACTCTTGAGCTACTTGAAGAGATGCTTTCTGAATACAAAGGTACCCTATTACTCATTTCGCATGACCGTGCATTTATGGACAACGTTGTAACATCGACTTGGGTCTTTGATGGTAAAGGCAATATTGCAGAGTACATTGGTGGCTACCAAGACTATTTGCTGCAGCGTCCAGATGATAAAGTTGTAGACCAAAAGTCTGACGTTAAAAAAGCTCAGGCAAAAGCCGAAGCTGAAAAAGCCGCAGCTCAAAGTAACGTGAAAAAGGTCAAACTAAGCTATAAAGACCAACGTGAACTTGAACAACTGCCTGCCGAAATCGAGAAACTGGAAGTTGAACAAGCAGAGCTTTCTGACAAACTTGCAGATGGTTCGTGGTTTGTAAGTAATGCCGATGAAGCAACTAAAGCAAGTCAACGCCTTGCAGAAATTGAAGAGGTATTACTTGAAAAATTAGAGCGTTGGAATGAACTTGAGCAAATGAGTAAAGGAAATTAATTTGTGTTCTTTCCTACAATTTAAATAACAAAAAAGCCTCCTTAAATTAAGGGGGCTTTTTATAGAATATCTATAAATTTGAAAGCTAAAAATCTATGAAAAATACATGATGAGTGATTAAGTTTAGTCAGCCATAATAGTTCAAAATATCGCTCTGATTGAATATAAGACTTATAAAAATAATTATGTTATATCTACCAATATAATAATATTCGAGTATTTTTCATGCTAGATCTTTCTCAAATTTTAGCATTCGGATTAATCTGCTTGGCGATGGTGCTTACCCCTGGCCCAAACATGATTTACCTTATTTCTCGTTCAATTTGCCAAGGAAAAACGGCGGGATTTATTTCACTCGCCGGTGTTGGCGTTGGCTTTGTATTTTATATGCTTTGCGCTTCTTTCGGGATTACAGCGCTTATTGTTGCAGTTCCTTATGCTTACGACACCATTCGTATTGCAGGAGCAATTTATTTACTCTGGCTAGCATGGAAAGCACTACGTCCCAATGCATCCCCAATTTTTGATGTAAAACAATTATCGGTAGACTCCCCAGCTAAACTATTTTTAATGGGTTTTGCTACAAATCTACTTAATCCTAAAATTGCGATTATGTATTTATCGTTATTGCCACAGTTTATTCACCCACAACAAGGCAGTATTTTATGGCAATCCATTCAGCTCGGTACTATTCAAATTTTTGTTAGCCTCTCGGTAAATGCGCTGATTGTGCTTTCTGCGGGTAGCATTGCCCTTTTTCTTCAACAAAAACCCCTTTGGGCAAATATACAACGTTGGCTTATGGGAACGGTGTTAGCTGGGCTTGCTGTTCGTATTCTTTTAGAAAATCGCCGATAACCGCGTTTTACTTCCTCATCTTAACCGCTCAATTCAACAGTGTATTACGACGATAAATTCAGTTCGTGATACACTTTTGCCAGTTTTAATTTTGAATTCTTTATATCGTTATGAGCCAAAAGCAGACTTATACGCCCGGTGAATTTCAATGGTCCTTTTTATTGCCTAAATATTGGGGTATTTGGATTGCCATTGTTTTTTTAATACTTTTGGCTATTTTGCCGTGGGCAATTCAATGGCGTCTGGCTCATGGCTTAGCAAATCTTGCTTGGAGATATTTAAAATCTCGCCGAAAAACAACTATTCGTAATTTAGAAGTCTGCTTTCCCGAATGGTCAGCCGAAAAAGTACAACAACAAGCTAAGCAAGTTTTTGTAGATATGATGCTTGGTGTGTTTGAGACATTAAACGCATGGTATAAGCCTTACTGGTTTAAAAACCGTGTCACCATTGAAGGCTTAGAACACATTACCAATGCTCAAGCTCAGGGCAAAGGTGTTTTATTATTGGGTACTCACAGCACGCTTCTTGATGCTGGCGGCTATGTTTGTGCTCAGTATTTTGAACCAGATGTTGTCTATCGACCTCAAAATAACCCATTGCTCGATATGCTGATTTATCGTTGCCGTGGCACCATTTATAAAGCACAAATCGACCATGATGATATGCGTGGTTTAATTCGTCACCTTAAAGATGGCGATGCCATTTGGTATAGCCCCGATCAAGACTTCGGACTCAAGCAAGGCGTTATGGCACCATTCTTTGGCGTACCAGCGGCCACAGTAACTGCTCATCGTCGTTTACTAAAAATCTCTAAGGCAGTTGCCGTTCCTTTATATTTTTATCGTCACGGTGATGTACAGGACCCTAAATATCATATTTTGATTGAACCTGCGGTAGACAATATGCCAACTGAAGATGAAGTCGATGATGCAACTCGAGTTAATAAAATTATTGAAAATCAGCTTCGCATCGCACCGACTCAATATATGTGGTTCCATCGTCGTTTTAAGACACGTCCTGAGGGATATGAAGAGATTTATTAAGATAACGCTGTAATGATTTTAAATTGATGACAGACACAGCCTTAATTTAAAGTGAAATTCAAATACTATCCAATAGGCAGACCTTACTTTTTAAGGATAAAAAGTAAGCAAAAATCCTTTGTTCCGCTGATGTTACCTCCTTGTAACACAGCGAAACAGCGACATCCATGTCGCTAGCACGATAGTAAATTCCGGATAATGATTTAGTTTGAAATGATGTATCTATGGATGGTCCATCTTTTATGAATGTATAAGGCAAAAAACAATGAAAGTGATGCAACTTCTCCCAGAACTTAATAGCGGTGGCGTAGAACGCGGCACGCTAGAAATTGCACGCGCACTTGTTGCACAGGGCCATCAATCTCTGGTTGTGTCTAATGGCGGACGATTAGTGTCTCAACTTGAAGCTGAAGATTCTATTCACTTAACGCTACCAATTCATAAAAAATCACTTTCAAGCTTGTGGCAAATTCGTCCTTTACGCCAGCTGATTGAACAGCATCAACCCGATATTGTTCATGTGCGCTCTCGTGTACCAGCTTGGCTTACTCACTTTGCCTTAAGAAAAATACCTGCAAACAAACGCCCTCACCTCATTAGCACTGTACATGGTTTCTATTCGGTTAATCGTTATAGTGCGATTATGACTCAAGCTGAAAAAGTGATTGCTGTTTCTGACAGCGTGGTTAAATACATCACTGACCATTATAAAAACTGTCCACCGCAAGATATTGTGCGAATTTATCGGGGCATTGACCCAACAGCTTTTCCACATAATTACCAGCCCTCAGCACAATGGTTTAACCAAGTTTTTAATGACTTTCCTGAGCTTGAAAATAAGTTTTTACTTTGCTTACCTGGTCGTATTACACGCTTAAAGGGGCATGAAAGTTTAATTGAACTGATGCAACAACTTCAGTCGCAATATCCTCAGCTACATGCGGTTGTTGTCGGTGGTGCTGATGCCAAAAAGCAAGCTTACTTAAGTGAATTGCAAAGTACTATTCAAAGTAAAGGGCTCGCAGATAAAATTACCTTCGTAGGTCATCGCTCAGATATTCGGGAATGGCTCGCTTTTAGCGATATTGTGCTCTCTCTATCCAATCAAGCCGAAACATTCGGTAGAACAGCCTTAGAAGCACTTTCAGTGGGTTCGCCAGTGGTTGGCTGGAACCGTGGCGGTGTTGCCGAGATTTTATCGAATGTATACTCCCAAGGTCTTGTTGAAGCAGAAAATGAAAAAGCATTAATCGAGACTGTGAAAAAGCATATTGAACAACCTCAAATCGTTGCTCCTGTCACTATGTTTAGCTTAAAAGATATGTGTGATCAAACACTAGAACTTTATCAACACGTTTTGAAATAACCCAATAAAAAACCCGCGATATTCGCGGGTTTTTTTACAACTAAAAGAAAGCTATCTTATTTAAATGTTGCTTCATAAGCGGCAGCTTTTTCAGAGTCGTATTGTTTTTCCCATTTACTGATTACAAGTACAGCAAGTGCGTTACCAACAACGTTCAAAGCAGTACGAGCCATATCCATAATACGGTCAACACCAGCAATAAATGCTAAGCCTTCAAGCGGGATACCAACAGTATGTAAAGTTGCTAATAGGACAACAAATGATACGCCAGGAACACCAGCAATACCTTTAGAAGTAATCATCAAAGTAATAACCAAGATTACCTGTTGACCGATTGACATATCTATACCATAAAGCTGTGCAATAAAGATTGCTGCGATACTTTGGTAAAGTGTAGAACCGTCGAGGTTAAATGAATAACCTGTTGGGATCACAAAACTGGAAATTGCTTTTGGCGCACCGTAAGCTTCCATTTTTTGCATAATACGTGGTAAAACTGTTTCCGAGCTTGCTGTTGAGAATGCTAAAATCAATTCATCTTTTAAAATCTTAAACAAGATAAAGATGTTGATTCCAAACATTTTTGCGGTAATACCCAAAACCACAAAAGCAAAGAAAAAGATAGCGGCATAAACCAACACTACCAATTTAGCTAATGGAATGAGTGAAGTAAAACCGAAGTTAGCAACAGTTACTGCGATTAAACCAAACACACCCACAGGTGCATATTTCATGATGATGTGCGTTACACGGAACATCGTTTCTGAAACTGCATGAAACACATTTAACAATGGGTCTTTAGTAGTTGCTGGCAATGAAGACAGACCAATACCAAACAACACAGCAAAGAAAATCACAGGCAACATTTCACCGTGTGCCATAGAGTTAACAATATTGGTTGGAATCATGGACAAAATTGTCTGTACCAATCCATGTGACTGAGAACCAACTTCTTGAGCTGTATGCTGATATTGCGAAATATCAGTCGTCACTAACATCGCTTTATCTACACCAGCACCTGGTTGGAAAATATTTGCCGCAACCAAACCAACCAAAATAGCAATAGTCGTAATAATTTCAAAATAGAGAATGGTTTTAAAACCAAGTCGCCCTAAACTTTTCGTACTGCCAACACCTGCAATACCTAAAATCAAGGTAGAGAAAACGATTGGAATAACAATCATTTTAATCAGGCTAATAAATATCTTACCAAGTGGGGTAAGAACATTATTCACAATACTGTCTTTGATTTCAGGCTGGTTATGTAAAACAGCCCCGACAACTATCCCTAGGATTAAAGCAATTAAAATTTGCCAAGCAAGGCTAAATTTAAAATTCTTCATAAGACAATCCTTATGCACCGCAAAGTATCAAATATGAGAGGGAGAAGACCACTAACTAAGAGTGAAACCTCAACATGCACACTAATTCCCAAACAGAAATTTAAATGTACAAACAAATCACAACCCGCCGATCCGGCGAAGTAAAAAACAATGCCTGTTGACGATCCAACATGTCAACGATCGGCACATTCTATTGAGATTTATTAATTAAACAACCCCAATTTATCTTTAAATAAATCAAAGCCTATATTTATCCATTAATACTCTATAAAAACAAAAACTTAGATAAAAAAATTTTTATATCTTTTTTCATTAAAAATTACGCAGATGTATATGAAAATTTATAAAGGCTTAACGCGAATTAAATAGATTTTAAAAATAAGATAATCTTGGAAATATTTATTTGATTTACAATAAATTTAATAAGGTATATAAAAATATCAACCCGAGTTCTGCATCCTGCAAAACTCGGGTAAATGAGGTTGTGCTTTCAGGTTAATAATTATTTTTATCGTTTCCGTTCCAACATCTGATCCGTGATGCTATTCCATATCAGCGTTGTGTATCCTTACTTGGGACTATCCATTCCCGGTTCCGTGTGCCGATGAATGTAGAATAAGGTTTTTATAACCCTCTGCCTATTCGCCCTAGACTCAAATCTTTGTACGATATTGCTTACATCACTTTTTATATTCTTTTTATTTATAAGGCTGTGCAATTTTATCAGTTACTACTTTTTCTTCAGCTTCAGCCTTTGCAATTCCTTCTTGGATAGCTCTTTGCGCCTCTTCTTCATCATCTTGAGTTTGTTCCAGTTCCTCTTGAATATGCTCAAATATTCGACCAGTCTGCAAAACCACATAGACAGGAAAATGATCAGATCCGATATGAGGTAAACGCTGCATCTTCACTAAACCGAAATCGGTACTATGGAAAATATGGTCTAAAGACCAGCGCAATAAAGGATAGTCCGCATGAAAAGTATTAATGAAATGTCGCCCAACACGCGGGTCAAGCAATCCACTAATTCGTTGAAATAACCGTGTAGTACGTGACCACGCTACATCGTTTAAATCACCCATCACAATACAGCTTTCATCTAGATCTTTAATTTGGTCGCCCACAATTAAAAGTTCAGCATCGCGTAAAGTCGAATCCTTCGCCTCAGTTGGACTAGGGGGCTTAGGATGCAAACAATAGAGTTGAACTGGCATACCAGACCGTAAATTCACAGTGGTATGAATAGAGGGAATTTCATCACTGAGAATAAATTTAACTTCAGTATTTGATAAAGGTAGACGGCTATATAAATGCATGCCGTAGAGATTATCTAAAGGTACAGGAACACGATAAGGATAGTCACTTTCAATCTCCCTTAAAGCATTTTCCCATGTCGTATCGCTTTCTAATGTAAGTAGTAAATCTGGTTTTAATGTCCTGATCTGTTCAAGCAATAAATGATACTTATCATTAGGAGTAAGGACATTCGATACGATTAATGAAATCTGCTTTTGTGGATCTAATTGAGATGTCTTCACCTGTTTAACCTGTTTTTTCCAAAACAAGGTATAAGGCAAAATCATTTTAAGCTGATAGGCAATGGCAGCAATGAGCGCAGCCAGCACGACTTCACGCCAGAGATTCCATTCGTTGGGCCAAAACAGTATTCCTATAAAGGCTAAAAGACCAACAAATAAAATCTGCAACCGAGGGAAGTCGGCACCACGAAACCACCACTCATCACGAGGAATAAGTGACCAGAAACTTAACCAAATCACCAGACCAGCTAGAACTTCGATATAAATCATTGAATTTTCTCTTTTAAGATGATTTGTTTTTTAAAGTTTTTGTCATCTTTATCAATTTTGTATGTAACATAAACAAGATATTCTACTCAATAAAGATGGTGTTTTGTTTCTGTAACGCTTGCAGTTGTGGACACTTTTGATACACTCAACTCCCCCTAACAATTTTAACGCACCGAGGCAAAATGACATGAAAGTAGGTCTGGTCGGTTGGCGCGGGATGGTCGGTTCCGTCCTTATGCAACGTATGGTTGAAGAGAATGATTTTGCTCATATTGAGCCATTTTATTTCTCTACCAGTAATGCAGGTGGTGAAGCTCCTTCATTTGGTGGTAAGACTGCCCCAGCACTTATGGAAGCTACAGACATTAATAGTCTGAAGCAAATGGATGTCATTATTACCTGTCAAGGTGGTGACTATACGTCTGAAGTTTTCCCACAGTTAAAAGCGACTGGTTGGGATGGCTACTGGATTGACGCAGCTTCAACTTTACGTATGTCAGATGATGCAATCATCGTTCTTGACCCAGTAAACCTTAACGTCATCAAAGACGGATTGGTTAACGGCACCAAAACTTTCGTAGGTGGTAACTGTACAGTATCACTTATGTTGATGGGTGTAGGTTCACTTTTCCAAAATAATTTGGTGGAGTGGATGACTGCTATGACTTATCAAGCAGCATCAGGTGCTGGCGCACAAAACATGCGTGAGCTACTTACTGGCATGGGCTACTTATACAACAATACTAAAACATTGTTAGATGATCCTAAATCTGCAATTTTGGATATTGATCGTCAAGTTGCCGAGTTACAACGTGGTGAAGGTTTCCCATCTGCTAACTTTGGTGTGCCATTAGCTGGTTCATTAATTCCTTATATTGATAAACAGCTCGAAAGCGGTCAGTCAAAAGAAGAGTGGAAAGGTCAGGTTGAAACCAACAAGATCTTGGGTAACTCACAAATTGTTCCTATCGACGGCCACTGTGTGCGTATTGGTGCGATGCGTTGCCACTCTCAGGCGCTTACTATCAAGTTGAAAAAAGATGTGCCGCTTGATGAAATCGAAGATATGATTCGTACTTCAAGCCAATGGGCGAAAGTTGTACCAAACACTCGTGAAGCGTCTATGACTGACCTTACACCTGTTGCTGTAACTGGTACTTTAACTGTGCCTGTAGGTCGTCTACGTAAACTCAACATGGGTAAAGAATATCTAGGTGCATTTACAGTAGGTGACCAGTTACTTTGGGGTGCTGCTGAGCCTTTACGTCGCATGCTACGTATTTTAGTTGAATACAAAAGCTCATAATTTGATTTGAATTATTCAGTCAAAATAAAAAGCCGATCACATTAGATCGGCTTTTTCGTAACTGGTTTGTGAAAATTTTACAATTTATTTACATTTCATTATTGTATAATTTTGAATGACTTTACGACTTATTAGGTCATGGATTGAGATGACTGTTTATAACAAATTAAAAATTGCCATTTTCACCATTATGTCTTCGCCTTCTATTTATGCGATTACATTAGACCCTATACAAATTCAGTCCGCACCTGGCGATTTGTTATATGCCGAAATGAATTTCCAACAAGCTGACCCCAACGCTACCCTACAAGTCAGTCTAGCGACTCCTGAAGATTTAAGCGCTTTAGGCGTAACTCATCAGCCGCCCGGAAATCTTAATTTTTATACACGCCAAAACGGTCAAGGCTCAGGGGTTATTGTGATTACCTCATCTCGCCCTGTGATTGATCCTGAACTAAATATTGTAGTAAAAATTAGTGAAGGTTCTGCCACACGTTTGCAGCATATCAAAACCGTAATTAAGCCTTCTTCTATAAAAAAGACTGAAAATAACGAAAGTACTTTGTCACCTCAGTTTATTGTCAATGAAAAAGACATTGCTCTAAATCTGCCAGAAAGTACTCGATATGCGTCACCAACTTTGGCCTCAACTCCAACTGATTCGAATAGTGAACATAGCCTTAATATTAACTCTGGAACTGCTCCAGCTGTAAATACAAATTCATCCAATACACTTAGTGCAAATTCTTCTACTCAACTTGCTCAACAAGTTACAACAGCTACTACTCTAGATCAGACAGAAATTAAACCAACCAGCGCTAAGACAGCTACAAATAATTCACCAAAAACTCCGGTCAAAAATCTAACAGCACAAAAGAAATCTGTACCTCAAAAAGCGTTTAACCAAAATCCTGCGAAGAAACAATCGTTAAGTTCCTACAAAGGACCAGCATCATCAGGTAAATATGTGGTACAGCGAAATGAGTCTTTATGGAGCATTGCTAATCGTATTGCCGCGAAAACAAAACAACCTGTTGCGAAAGTCATGCATGATATTCAAACACAAAACCGACATGCTTTTATTCAAGGTGATGTAAATCGTTTGCGTCAGGGAATCGCACTTAACCTAGCTCACTCTCCTGCAGCTAAACCTCAGCAAAACAAGTCAAAAACAGATATCGCACATACTGCAAAATCAACTTCTGGCAAAGCAAAATACCGTTTACAGCAAGCCGAAATGAGTATTGTGGCTGAAAACAGTCAAAATTCTACGCATGGAAGTGCTAAAAAGAGCACACAACAAAGTCAAAACAATACTGAGTTAGCAGTAAAAGTTATGACAACAAGAGAAAAAACCGTTACATTACAAAGGAATGTAACCAAACTAAATCAAACTTTACGTTTAAAAGACCAACGTATTCAACTTCTGAATGCACGTTTGGCAGAGTTACAACAGCAGTTAAAAGCACAGCAACAGACTCATAAGCAAAAGCATTAAGTTAAAACCAGAGTCAGCTCGCTTTATATTGCAAATATTTATTTTTTAAGGGGAAAGTAATGTTATATGTGATTCCATTCATCATATTGCTCGTGGTCGCTGTCATTTTAAAAAAACGCGAAAATAGCCAAAAGCAAGAGTCGAATTCCCCTAAAACAATAAATAGAAAAACCAATAAAAAAGCGAACTCTAAATCAAGTAAAAACTCGCGTGAAAAAACTAAAGTAAATGTAGTTGAAGAATCTATTCCCTCTACCCCACAAAGCAGTCCTGTTCCAGACGCTGTTCGTCAGAAGATTCAGCTACTTATTCAAGAAAGACAATTCTCAGCCGCTGAAGCTCAAGTCAATCAGGCGCTAAAGAAAGATAATACGCAACATGAACTTTATTTATTGCTACTTGAGATTCATATTGCACAAAAAGATGAGTTTGCAATAACTCAACTGATTAGCCATATTCGTAGCTTAGCGCTCAATGAAATAGCCATTCAAGCAGAAGCCAGACAAAAAGAATATGAGTCATCAAGACAACCAGATGCGATCGATTTTCCTCAAGCTCAAACATACCAAGAGCCAAAAAATACATCTGATGCAACAGCTCAGTTTGACCAATTAACAACAAGTTCTTCTGAAACTTCTTTTGATGAATTGCAGCAAGACTATACGCCTGTAAAGCAAGAACCTGCTGTTGAAGTTGAACCTTTAGAGTTTAACTTTTCATTTGAGCAAACCACGACTACCGAAAGTACCAGCCAACCAACACAGAAATCAGAGTTATCGCCATCTCAAGAAACAAATGAGCTAGCTGACCTAGAGTTTTCTTTTGACTTGGCACCTCTGCATGAATCTGAGGAAAAAAACCAGACAGTAGCGGCACCAGCAGCTCAAGAGAACACCAATGCTTTGGATTTTAATCTTGAATTAACCCATGAAAATCCAGAAGTAAAACCTAATGAACAGATCTCATCATTAGATGAGCTTCAACTCTTAGAACAAGTTCCATTAGACTCGAATTCAATAGCACCTTTTGAGTTTTCGCTAGACGAGCCTGCATTAGTTACAGCACCAGAGATTGAAACTCAAAACCTTGTAGACCTAGTAGGCGAAGAAACTACCCCAGATCAAACTAAAGATCCCCTTGTAGAAGCTTTTCCAGAATTAAAACAGTTAGATGAAAATGAACTTGATCTAAAACTAGCTGAGCAATACATCAAGTTAGGAGCCTACCCAGCAGCTCAAGCCTTATTGGCAAGCAATGAGCAAAAATTCAACACAGAACAACAACAACGCGCGAAAAACTTACTTAATCGCATAGCTTCTTAGAACTGTTCGATTTACCATAAGCAGTCAGAGATGACTGCTTTTTTATGCCTGCAAAAATATGAAAAAAATAGCCTTATTTTATATGGGTGGTACTTTTGGTTGCATTGGTGAACCTCTAGCTCCTATGCCTTATGAGCAATTCTTACCTCAACTTGAAAAAGTGATTCCCCCACACTTAACAGTTGACTGCTTTGCTGCACCCAATATTGTTGATAGCAGTGCATGCACGGCACCTGACTGGTTACGCCTGATTCAACGTATACAACAACTACAACTTGAAGGTTATCAGCATTTCGTTGTTATTCATGGTACAGACACGCTCAGTTATGCGGCTGCGACCCTAGCCCGCTTTTTAGGCCAAAGCTGTCATATTGTGATCACCGGTAGCCAATACCCGTTACTCAATATTCAAGGCGATAACACCCGTGAATTTACTGATGCAATTGAGAACTTATATCTAGCATTAGAACAAGTGATTGCTTTACCTGTAGGTGCTTATCTCGCATTCCACCATCAAGTGTTCCATGCTCAAACTGCATTAAAAACGCATACGACTGAACTCGATGCATTTTCAGGGTTAAGTAGTGAAGCTGAGTTTACGCCTCAGCAAAATGAATTGATCGTACAAGATACCCAAATTGAACGAGCTGCTTCCTTCCAGATTTTAAACTGGATGATGCAACCCATTGCAACACAGCACTTAGTACAACAATTACGTCACTTACTTTCAGCCCCACCACACTTTTTAGTGTTACAAGGTTTTGGTACTGGCAATATTGCAGTAAACCAAGAATTACTCGCAACATTAGATGAACTTTACGCACGTGGCTGTGTTCCAATTCTTACCACTCAGGTGACATTCGGTGGTATTGATCAACGTTATGCGATTAGTGCCTGGACCAAAACTGCAAAAATTGTCATCAGTGATGCTCATAGCCATGCAGATCTCTATGCAAAAGCCCTTCAAATCTATTTAAAATACCCAACCCCAGAACAATGGCTCAGCCATTGGAATGAAAATTAGCATTAAATAGAGGTGAAGCTATGCAACGTTATGCAGTCGGTATTGAATTTAGCGGAGTTCAATACCGAGGTTGGCAAACACAACAGCCAGGCGTTGCCAGCGTTCAGGAAACGATCGAGCGTGTACTGAGTAAAATTGCAGATGAGCCCATTGCACTTCACGGTGCGGGTCGTACTGATGCGGGAGTACATGCAACGAATATGGTGGCGCACTTTGACACGAACGCTATTCGTCCAGAAACGGGGTGGTTAAGAGGGGCAAATAGTCAACTACCTAAAGATATTTCAATTCAGTGGATTAAACTGATGGATGAAAATTTTCATGCCCGCTTTAAAGCGACTGCTCGACGTTACCGCTATATCATCTATAACGCACCGCATCGCCCAGCACTATTACACAAGCAAGTTACGCACATTTACCAAAAGCTAGACGTGCAAAAGATGATTAAAGCTGCTAGTAAATTTGAAGGAACGCATAACTTTGAAACTTTCCGCGCAGCAGCATGCCAATCAAACCAGCCTGTTCGACATGTAAAACATTGCCGTTTATTTGAACATGGACGCTATTTAGTTTTAGATATTCAAGCAGATGGTTTTTTACACCATATGGTACGTAATATTGTCGGTTGCTTACTCGAAATTGGTCAAGGTATGTATGAAATTGATCATATCGATGCAATGTTTGCAGCGCAGGATCGTAAGGCAGCTGGGGTAACCGCCCCACCCGATGGCCTTTATTTTATTCAGTGTAATTATCCTGAACAGTTTGATTTGCCGCAGCCACCACTTGGGCCACATTGGCTGAACTTACCAGATTAAAATATTTAAAACTCAGTATCAAAATTAAGCATTAAATAAGATACGCGACAAAGTCATACGCAACCTGCCCTAAATATATAATTATATGTTTTTGCGATGCATTAGATATTGATAATTATCTAACAGGTTTTGCGTATGACAATGGTTTTGGTTACTTTTCCCGAAAGAAAAGTAACTCTAGCTGAAAGCCGATCCAATTATAAAAGCCTCAATGGCACGACTCCGTCATGACATAGAATAAATTAACGGTGCTGCTTACGCTTACGGTATTCCACAGGTGTTTCATTCGTCCAACGCTTAAATGCACGATAGAACGTACTTGGTTCAGAGAAGCCAGTTAAATACACAATACGTTCAACACTCTCATTGGTATTTGCCAGAAGCTTTTTAGCCAAACGACAACGATAGTCAGAAAGTATTTGTTGAAAACTGGTATTTGCCTCACTGAGCTGAGTACGTAAACGACGCGGCGTAATATTCAACTGAGCAGCAACCGTCTCTAAAGTTGTTTCTCCACTTTCAAGTGTCGAACCAATCGCACGACGAACCTCACCCACTAAATCATAACGGGCGAGTTCTTGTAACTTTTCAATCGCTAATTGTTCATGCAATTGAAGTAACTCAGGCTCTGCCTGCCAAAGCTGAAAATCTAAAATAGCTGGGTCAAAATATAAACGTGTCTCTTTCTGACCTAAGCTAACTGGGCAGCCAAATACACGGAAATATTCATCCTCAGAAGCTCCTTCGCTAAAATTAAAATCGATGAAGATAGGATGAAATTGTCCTTCAGTAATGAACTTAAAAAATCTAAGCACGCCCGAAATCGCACATTCAGAGAAATGACGATTGACGAGATTGTCAGCACCAATCTGTTCACCATTAGTTAAATAACAACGTCCTTCTTCAACGACTAGTTTTGCATCAAATGCATCACTAATCAGTCGTTGATAAGCTAAGGCTCGTTTTAAGCCTTCACCAAAGGTTTCACTACTAATAAATAGATGTTCAATCACCTGCCCTCGATACAAAGGCAAATGTTCACCTAAATGCAGACCGATGTCTGGATCTTTACTGACTTCCTGAGCGGCAGTCCAAAAGGCGTACTGTGCACTTAACGGTGTACGTGCATTGGTATCGACCTGATTTAAAGCAACTCCCGCTTTGGTTAATATTTCTTCTGTTGGCAAACCCGCACGACGAATCGCTTGGTAGCCAAAGCGTAATACAACTGATGCATCTGTTAGCTGACCCACGCAGTGCCCTTCCATGTAGATACTTCATTGATATTTAGGGCTGTTGACCTTTATGCAATTAACAGTCCCTAATAACTATGATTTTAGATTAGCGTTGATTGACCAAACTGACAACAGAATTACACTTCTTTTGTGAAAAAAATTACATCTTTTTTTATTAGTCATACTTTAACCAGATGCTTTAGCAGAAGTGTGTCTATCTTGTTTTTTTTAAAAAAATTGACTATAATTTGCGCCTTTCCAATTTGATCATCAGGTAGGCTATGGCCAATAAAGAGGAACTCATTGAGTTCGAAGGCGTTGTCACCGAAACGCTTCCTAATACGATGTTCCGTGTACGTCTTGAAAACGGTCACGAAGTTATTGCACACATTTCTGGTAAAATGCGTAAACACTATATTCGTATTCTTACTGGCGACAGTGTAAAAGTCGAAATGACTCCATATGACTTAACTAAAGGTCGTATTACGTACCGTGCTCGCTAATTAGTGAATGCAAAAAAGCCACTTTATGATGTGGCTTTTTTATTGCGTTATTTATTCACTTAGGCGACTGGTTTTACATCCCACCGTTTGGCATTCACGCAATCTTTCTTGCAGCCAATGGTTTCTTTCTTGCGTTGTCTGTAAACGACATTGCACGTCTACACTATTCCTATTTGAATCTGTACACTCAGCATCACGTTGACGTATCCATGCAAGCTGAGACTTCTTAAGAATATTTTTCTGCGCGGTGTTTAACTTTACTCGCAGTGCTTGATAGTTCTTGTTTAGATCTGCATCAGCACTCGCATAAATTTTATTTGTACAGTAAATATCATCGTAAGTATTGCGGGCACTATCACAGTTATCTGCATAGACTGAAGTCACGCCAAAGCTGCATAGAAATGCAAAAAATATTTTTTTCATCATGTTTTCCTTAAGTTTTTTACAAAATAATTATAAAGCCTTTTGAATATTAGTATGAATCTCTAAATAAACTTATTCTCCATTTATCTTAATCCTCCTTTTTTGCTTTACAAGCTTGTAAATACAACCTATTGTTCTTTAATAATAAATATAATTTCATATAGTGAGAAAAATGAACATATATACCCGCTGCCAAATTGGCTTATTATCTTTCATCATTATTTGTCTTAACGGTTGTGCTAGCCACCCACGTCAATCCGTAGATTTACAGGAATATTTAAAAGGCTTTTTAGGAAAATCATCGGCGACCATTCAACAAGATATCAATCTACGTAGTCTTGGTTTTCAAGTCGCCAATACACCGCAAAAAACACCCAATCAGCTCATCTATACGATTTTGCGTCCTTTAAGCATTCCTATTCCGATGGTGAGTAATGTTGATATGAGAGGAAGCTCTATTCCTGTCCAATCAGGAAATCTGAGCGGCAATTCTTATGATATTAATTTCAATTGCAAAGTGATTTTCCAGCTTAAAAATGACATTGCCGAGTCAATTCAATATGAAGGTAAAGCCTGTTAAAACATAGGCATAAAAAAACGCAGCTCAACGCTGCGTTTTTTTATAATAAGCTTTTAAGCAAGAGCAGCTACAACAGCCTCACCCATTTCAGCCGTACCTACTTTTGTCATACCTTCAGACATAATATCTGCTGTACGCAAACCTTGATCAAGCACTTGACCTACTGCATCTTCAATTGCTTTTGCAGCAGCTTCTTCACGGAATGTGTAGCGAAGCATCATTGCAACTGAAAGAATAGTTGCTAATGGGTTTGCCACATTTTGACCCGCGATATCAGGTGCAGAACCATGGCAAGGCTCATACATACCTTTGCCATTTTCATCTAACGAAGCCGATGGCAACATGCCGATTGAACCTGTAAGCATTGCTGCTTCATCAGATAAGATGTCGCCAAACAAGTTACCCGTTACGATCACGTCAAACTGTTTCGGTGCACGTACAAGTTGCATTGCAGCGTTATCAACATACATATGTGAAAGCTGAATATTTGAATAATTTGCTTGCTGTAAATCAGTAACTGTTTGCTTCCAAAGCTCTGTAACTTCCAAAACGTTAGCTTTATCTACAGAACAAACCTTTCCACCACGTAAGCCTGCAAGTTCAAAAGCTACTTTTGCAATACGCTTAATTTCGCTTTCAGAGTAAACGTCAGTGTTATACCCTTGCTTTTCACCGTTTTCGAGTTCACGGATACCACGTGGCTGACCGAAATAGATACCGCCAGTTAATTCACGAACAATTAAAATATCTAAGCCAGCAACAATTTCAGGCTTCAAACTAGAAGCATCTGCTAATTGCGGATATAAAATCGCTGGGCGCAAGTTAGCAAACAAGTTAAGTTCACTACGAATTTTTAAAAGACCACGTTCAGGGCGAATAGAGCGCTCAATAGTGTCCCATTTTGGTCCGCCTACCGCACCTAATAAAATTGCATCAGCTTTTTTTGCTTGTTCACTTGTTACTGCTGGGTACGGTTCACCATGCGCATCAATTGCCGCGCCGCCTAATAAGCCATGTTCCCAAGTTAACGATAAATTAAATTTTTCATTTACTGTATTTAATACTTTTTCTGCTGCCCCAACAATTTCAGGACCAATACCATCACCAGCTAAAATTAAAATCTGTTTAGACATGAACTTTTTTCCATTTTCCAAAGACAAGCAGTGCTACAACTACCGCGGTGTTAGTTTTTTCTGCTCAAGGAATTCACCTAGTCCTGTTGTAACATCAAATGGTCGACAAAAACGGCGAATGACATGCCCATCTTGTTCTAAATCGACACATAATGGATCTGGTACAGAAACATTCAGCAAACTACCCGAACGGTTAGATTTGTCTCGGTACATTTTAAATGTATAGCGATGGTTAGCATTAAACTGGTGAATCACATGAAATGTTTCTGCACGATCCGGAGAGATCGGATAGAAACGGATCACCACTTCATATTGTTTAGCAGGCACAGATAAATATAAGCTGTTAGTTTGGCTAAGCACTGAACCTTGTAATCTCACAATCCCTTGATGAATTGCCTGATTACTAATTCTTCGTGTTTGCGCATCCACTACAGTAATATCATTTAGTCGTTCAAATTCACAACTCTTCGCGCCCGAACAATATATTGCTGCATTCTGCCCCAAATTTTCTTGTTCAGCCTGCTTAATGCGGACAGTATCCACTACATTGTAAGTGCTTTGACAAGCACTGAGTGTTATTGCGCACAGGCTCAACAAAAAGCTATGAGTAACGTTCCTCTTCATTGTTCAAGCCCAATCCTCATCTAGTGCATAATTCTAAGGTGTTTTTATGCTTTAGCATGTTAGCAAGAGTTTGAACGCTACGCCATGGCTATGTTTAAAATGTACCGAAAGGTTAATTCAACTCTTGGAATACCCAAGGACGAACTTGTTTAGTTTTTTCTTCATAAGCGCGAATTGCGTCCGCATTTTGAAGAGTTAAACCAATATCATCCAATCCATTTAACAAGCAGTGCTTACGAAATGGATCAACTTCAAATTTAAACGCTTCACCTGTTGGCGTACGTACTTCTTGCGCAGCCAAATCAATTGTTAATTGATATCCTTCTTGCGCAGCACATTCCTTAAATAACTGATCAACAATGTCTTCAGGCAAAATGACTGGCAACATTCCGTTTTTAAAACAGTTATTAAAGAAAATATCAGCAAAGCTTGGCGCAATAACGGTACGGAAACCATATTCGTTTAATGCCCAAGGTGCATGCTCACGACTTGAACCACAACCAAAGTTAGTACGAGCAATTAAAACGGTTGCACCTTGATAGCGAGGCTGATTTAAAACGAAATCCGGATTTTTTGGACGTACCGAGTTATCTTGTCCCGGATAGCCTTCGTCTAAATAACGAAGTTCATCAAATAAGTTGTCGCCAAAACCTGTACGTTTAATCGACTTTAAAAACTGTTTTGGAATAATTAAATCTGTATCAACATTGGCACGATCTAATGGTGCAACGATACCTTGTTCAACTGTGTAAGCTTTCATGGTTTGCTCCAGACCGAATTAAAATGAACGAACGTCAACAAAATGACCTGCAATCGCAGCCGCTGCTGCCATTGCCGGACTGACCAAGTGAGTACGACCACCATTACCCTGACGACCTTCAAAGTTACGGTTCGAGGTTGATGCACAATGCTCACCCGGTTGTAACTTGTCTGCATTCATTGCCAAGCACATTGAGCAACCCGGCTCACGCCATTCAAAGCCAGCTTCCAAGAAAATTTTATCCAAACCTTCTTTTTCTGCCTGTTGTTTAACTAAACCAGAACCCGGAACAATCATGGCTTGCTTAATGCTAGGTGCCACTTTACGACCTTTAACTACTTCAGCAGCAGCACGAATATCTTCAATACGTGAATTCGTACAAGAACCGATAAAGACACGATCAAGTTGAATATCAGCTAATGCCTGACCTGCATTTAGGCCCATATACTGATAAGCACGTGTCCAGTCATTGCGTTGTACGTCATCTTTCGCTTGTTCTAAAGTTGGTACAGCTTTCGAGACAGGAATTACCATCTCAGGTGAAGTACCCCAAGACACTTGTGGTTCAATCTCTGTACCATTTAATTCAACAACTGCATCAAACACAGCATCATCGTCTGAATGCAATGTGTTCCAGTAAGCAACTGCTTGATCCCATTGCTCACCTTTTGGTGCATAGCTACGACCTTTTACGTATTCAATGGTTTTATCATCAACAGCAACCATACCCACACGAGCACCAGCTTCGATCGCCATGTTACATACCGTCATACGTCCTTCAATCGACATATCACGGAATACCTGACCACCAAATTCGATTGCATAGCCCGTACCGCCAGCGGTACCAATTTTACCGATAATGGCCAACACGACATCTTTTGGTGTTACACCTTTACCCAATACGCCATCGACGCGAACTAACATGTTTTTAGATTTTTTCTGAACCAAACATTGTGTTGCTAATACATGTTCAACCTCAGATGTCCCAATACCATGTGCCAAGCAACCGAAAGCACCGTGAGTCGCTGTATGTGAGTCACCACACACCACAGTCATACCCGGTAAAGTTAAGCCTTGTTCAGGACCAACAACATGCACAATACCTTGGCGAATATCATTAATACCGAATTCAACGATATTAAATGCCTTACAGTTATCATCTAAGGTCTGAACCTGAATACGAGATGTATCATCTTCAATACCAGCGATGCCCTGATCACGTTCTTTTTTAGAGGTTGGAACGTTGTGATCTGGGGTAGCTACGTTTGCACTTAAACGCCATGGTTGACGACCAGCAAGTTGCAAACCTTCAAATGCTTGTGGACTCGTTACTTCATGCAATAAATGACGGTCGATATAAAGTAAGCACGAACCATCATCACGCTGAGTAACTACGTGGTCATCCCACAATTTGTCATATAAAGTTTTGCCTGCCATGTCGTCTTGCTCCATTGGACTGGGTAATTCTAATCTTTCTTCGATTATAGCCAGAGTTTTACATAAATCTAATTTATCATTTTTATAAATTAGAAAACTTTTAGGAATCATTCCTGAATGTTTTAATATCGGTCAAAATATATAAATCGGATTTGTTAATGATTATCATTTGCATAATCCATTTTTAATCTTATACTCTCATCTCTATACTAAAAATATCAAATACAGGTAGAGAGAATGGTTATGGCTAATATTCAAAAATTCGTTGTTAATAATCAACGTACATTAAAGAAAACCTTAAGTTACTACATAATGCATATTACGGTAGCCATGTTAGTTGCCTACTTTGTAACGGGTAATATTTGGATGGCTTTAACATTAAGTATGTTAGAACCAACAGTACAAGCTTTTGCATTTTTCTTTCATGAAAAAGTATGGGCAGCAAAAGACCGCCGTATATCAGCTTTAAGCGAAAACGAGACGACTGCTTAGATTAAGATTAATACGCTAAATCACAACTTTATAGAACGTTGAGCTGCAAGCATGATACGATTTTGGCTTGGCAACTTTAGCCTCTCTCGATTTTTCTATTCCAAGTAGAGTTGTATTATGAATCTTGCAGCCTTTGAAGCTTTTGTAAAAGTTATGGAAACAGGTTCGATCTCTGTGGCTGCGGATCAACTATTTATTACCCAACCTGCTGTCACCAAACGTATTCATAGCCTAGAAGAGTACTTTGGCGTAAAGTTATTTGAATCGGCAGGCCGTGGGGTTCAAGCAACTCATGCTGCGCATTCATTATTACCAAAAGTTAAAAGCTGGTTAAATGAACTTCGAGATATTCACCACACGCTAAGTCATGAACAAACCCAAATACAAGGTCGTTTAAAAATCGGGACGAGTCATCACATCGGTTTGCATCACTTGCCTGCTCCGCTTAAACACTTTGTTCAGCAGTTTCCTCAAGTCACGCTAGACGTACATTTTGTTGATTCAGAGCAAGCCCATGAACAGGTACTTGCTGGCGATTTAGAGTTAGCATTTTTAACACTCCCGCCCTCAGGTGATGAGCGTCTTAACTATATTACGATCTGGAATGATCCTTTAGTTTTTGTAGCTGCTCCATTTCATCCATTGGCTCAAAAAAAGAATTTAACCTTACAAGATTTAATTGAATATCCAAGTTTGCTACCTGCCGCACAGACTTATACAGCTCAAATCACTTTAGCTGAGTTTGAAAAACAAGGCCTTAAACCGAAAATTACCATGAGCAATAACCCACTAGAGTCAATTCGTATGTTGGTTTCTATTGGTTTAGGTTGGTCAGTTTTACCAAAAACTCTGCTGAATCAAGATATGCAGCAGCTTGATTTAAATGTCGAGATGAACCGTCAGCTAGGTATGGTATGGCATCCTGCACGTACTCAATCTAGAGCCATGCAGGAGTTGATTAAAATGATGCAAGATGCATAAAAGACTCCCATCTAAGCATCTACTCGAATTTAATTTATCCAAGCTTTAAGAGGCTTCGAATTTGTTGCACCATTTGGTTTTCATCAAGCATATGATGTGGAATCGTCATCGTTAATAGCTGATCTGATCGAAAATGGCGGTCTACTTCAAGCATAACGTGAGTTTGATTAGGTTCAGCAACGAAAGAAACTTCAACCTCATTAAATCCGCTAAACATATGTGAAGAGACAAATTCAAGCTCTTGGTAACAACCAATGGTTGATCTAAAATTTCGCGCAGTCAGTTGCCCTTTTTCTACATCTACTGTCGATAAAACAAAGCCACATCGCTGCATGGCCTGTAGAAACATTTGCATGGCTGGAGTTGGCAGAACCTTTAGATAATCACGATCAGTTGCATCTAATCCCCAATCAACATCCATATGGGTTTGAATCCAAACACGTGTACCATTTCTTCGACAAGCAACCTCAGTAATTGGTGTCTCAAATGGTAGTTGAATACTAAAAGGGAAAGAATGTGCTTGATGTGCCGGCAAGAGGAATCGAGAGTTCACTAACCACTCTTGTAAAACTAAAGGTTGGTTAAACTCATGATCACCAGATTCGACTTCTGCCATCGTTACCAATTGCAAATAAAGACCATTAATCTCTTTATCAGATGATCCGCCTTTAAAGCTAATTTCTCCATGCAATGTGCTGCCTGCTTGCAAGCTTGGGTTCTGTAAAACAGTTTCTACCGTCACACCTTGAAGACCCAAACCAGACATAATTTTACTAAACATTTTTTCTCTAACCTTTCGAATTATTTCCTGTCATCTGTAGCAGCATACTTATTATTAAAGTGCATCATCTCCAGCGAGCTGAATCTTACCATCTGCAACTTCATTCATAAATTGGTCATAGTCATTTAGATTACGTTCTGCATATTCTTCTGCATACGTTTGTAATACTTCTACTATCGTATTACCTTCGCCAAGGTATCCCATAAGTACATCTGCATTTCCAGATTTAGCATGGGCATGAGCCAATGCTAAACCACAACTTTCGGCATACTCATAGAAATACTCATCATCCATGTCACTAAGATCAACCGAAATTTTCATATCACGTAACTGACGTACATGAAAATGTTGATTTGATATGGAAGAGAACCCAAGAAATATATCACTTGCGGCCTGCATGAGCTGCTGACCATGCACTACACGCTCACCTTCGTGATTTACCTTGTCTACAAATAACGGGTTGAGAATTGATGGATTCGCTTCTTTCATTTGTAAAATTAACGGTTCCCGATCTGCATCTTGAAATAATGCAATCGCGGATCGTGTACCAACACTTCCAACACCCACCACTTTCAAAGCTACATCTGTACGTTGATAACGATCAAAAAGTACTTGGCGATCATATTTTAAAGAATCACGGTATTGTTGAAAAAATACATCAACATCTTTACCAAATGGCTCATCTACATCTGGATGCCATAATAACGGCGCATCATCTACAAAATGACAAAATCCTGTATCTTGATCTTGCTGCGTAAGCTTCGGCAGAACAGAGTACGCCGTTCTTTTCTGTGCTGAATCAAGGTGCTTCTCGCGTTTCTTTCTTAGTTTTCGACACTCAGTATTTTCTAATAACGTACTGGCATCAACTTTTTCATACCAAACTTGGAGTGGTGAAAGTTCTGTAATTTCTAATAAGTGCTGACGATAACTATTCAGCATTATTTTAATTGCTTTTAACCCGACTTTCTCTGCAAGATGAATATCACGTGCCGCGATTACAAAACTGGTTGCTAAGCGCTTTACATCCCATTCAAATGGGGCAACTAAAGTTTCATCAAAATCATTAATTCCAAATAACAGGTTACGTTCGGGACTTGCAAAACCGCCAAAATTACTTAAATGACAATCCCCACAAATCTGTTGAAATAAGCCTGAGTTTACCGGCTCCCACGCTTGATCAAATAGCATCAAAGAAGGCATGCCACGATAAAATGTGAATGGAGAAACACTCATCCGTTTTGCACGAATCGGTTTGAGTTTTTCTAAACGACCTTGGTTACTCCAATCATAGATCGTTAAGGCAGTTGTACCTTTTGGTCGTTCAGAAAGTTTTGATAGCTGTTCACGTGGAACTTTTTTACGTTGAGCCTTACCTAATTTAAAGCCTTCGCTTTTATTAAGTAATTTCCCCTGATAGCTATGACGTGTTAAATCAATACTTTCATCATTCCAAAGTTGTTTTGGTAATTTAATTTGTGCTGTTTTTGACATTATTTCCTCATTTTTAAATTAAATTTTTTTATATTCTGAAATCTTTGCCAAGATAGAATTTATTTTATTAATCATAGCAATATCTGTTTTTAGCTAAGATTTATAAGAGATATTAAAAAATGACTTTAAATATAGTTAAGAGTTGGAAGACCTCAAAACTTTTCAAACTGTTCTTCCAACTCCATAATCTTAAATCGACCAGTCCTGAATGTCCCAGTTATGTTCTTGAGCCAGTTTTTCAAGACGATCATCAGGGTTTACTGCAATTGCATGCGTTGCATATTCAAGTAAAAAACGGTCATTAATTGAATCGGAATACGCCCAGGACTCAGACACGTTACGGCCTTCCAACCATGCATCTAGACGTGCAAGTTTGCCTTTTTGATAACACGCTAAACCAGCAACTTTACCCGTATATTTTCCGTCAGCCACTTCAGCATTGGTTGCTAAAATTTCGGTAATCCCAAATTCACGAAAAATCGGTGCAGTAATAAAATCACTTGTTGCCGTAATACCCACAATGGTATGGCCTAAATCTTGATGTTTTTTGATTGCATCAAAACCTTTTGGACGCATTTGCGGACGAATGACTTTTTGCATGAACAATTGGTGGAGCTCAGTTAAGTAGTCATTGTCATGCTGCGTTAAAAATCCAAAAACAAATTCATTATAAGCATATGGGTCAAGTTGGCCTGCTTTGTAATCTTCATAAAATTTATCATTCATCTGACGATGATGAACCGGATCAACCAAACCTTCATTGACTAAAAATTCACCCCAAGAATGGTCTGAATCGGTATTTAACAAGGTATGGTCTAAATCAAACAACGCCAGTTTCATGAAAATTCTCGTTTAAACTGAAATTTAAGAAAAAAAATGTAAATCTATCTCCGCTAGTCGATAGAAATTCGTTAAGATCGTAGCAATTTAAACATTTTACTTTGATCTTTTCGAGCTGGACATAAAAAAGTGTTTGTCCCCGCGATTAAAGTCAACGATATAGACAATATTTAGGTAGCCAAATGATCGATTCAGAAGGTTTCCGACCGAATGTCGGGATCATTTTGGCAAACGATGATGGACAGGTTTTATGGGCAAAGCGCATTGGTCACAATGCTTGGCAATTTCCACAAGGAGGCATCCAGTTTGGAGAAACCCCTGAACAGGCACTTTTTCGAGAACTGAGAGAAGAAATCGGCTTATTGCCCGAACATGTCCAGATTATTGCGCAAACCAAAGGATGGCTGCGTTATCGTTTGCCACATCGGTACATTCGGTCAGACTCTGACCCCGTATGTATCGGACAGAAACAAAAATGGTTTTTACTGAAGTTAACTGCGCCTGCAAAAAATATTCAGTTAAACCTCTCCGACCCGCCCGAATTCGATGAATGGCAGTGGGTTAGCTATTGGTATCCTCTTGGACAAGTGGTGAACTTCAAGCGTGATGTTTATCGTAAAGCCATGGTGGAGTTGTGTACACAGTTGCCAATGCAACAATTACCCTAAAAATCATTTATCTAGCAAATGATTTTTATTAAAAGTGCTGTTATAAATACATTCATAGTCTAAAAAAATACTGGAGTATACATCCATGTCAAACATGCAACTCGACACTCTACGGCGCATTGTCCAAGAGGTTAATGCGTCCGTCAGTTTGCATGAATCATTAGACATCATGGTTAATCAGGTTGCTGAGGCCATGAAAGTGGATGTTTGCTCCATTTATTTACTCGATGAACGCAATCAGCGCTATGTATTAATGGCCTCTAAAGGCTTAAATCCAGAATCTGTAGGCCATGTTTCTTTGCAACTCGGTGAGGGCCTGGTTGGTCTGGTCGGGCAACGCGAAGAAATCGTTAACCTTGACAATGCGCCAAAACATGAGCGGTTCTTGTATTTACCTGAAACAGGCGAAGAAATTTATAACTCTTTCCTCGGCGTACCAGTCATGTATCGTCGTAAGGTTATGGGCGTTTTGGTTGTCCAAAATAAACTTCCTCAAGATTTTAGTGAAGCTGCCGAGTCCTTTTTAGTTACGCTGTGTGCTCAGCTTTCTGGCGTTATTGCTCATGCTCATGCAGTGGGTAATATTGACGTATTTCGTAAGCCGAGTAATGGACCTGCCTACAAAACCTTTCAAGGCGCTTCAGGTGCAGGCGGTGTTGCCTTAGGTCGCGCTATTATTTTATATCCACCTGCCGATTTGGGTTCTGTGCCTGATCGTGAAGCAGAAGATATTAGCGATGAACTTCGAATTTTAGATCAAGCCATTTCATCAGTACGTTCAGAGATTCGTTCTCTGGATGAAAAAATGCATGATTCACTCATGGCCGAAGAGCGCGCTTTATTTAGTGTTTTCTTAAGAATGCTAGATGAAAATGCATTGCCAGCAGAAATTAAAGAACTCATTCGTGATGGACATTGGGCACAAGGTGCAGTACGTCGTGTCATTGAAAAACACACTGCCCTTTTTGCACAAATGGAAGACGACTATCTTCGTGAGCGAGTTTCTGATCTTAAAGATTTAGGGCGACGTATTTTAGCTTCTTTGCAAGAAGAAGACTCTAGCCATCGTGACCTGAGTCCAGACAGTATTTTAATTGGTGAAGAAATTAGTACTGCTGCTCTCGTTGAGTTGCCAGTAGACAATATTGCAGCGATTGTGACATCCGAAGGTGCAGCCAATTCGCATATGGTGATTGTGGCTCGTGCATTAGGTATTCCAACCGTAGTTGGTGTAACTGAACTGCCAGTGAACACACTTGATGATGCAGAAATGATTGTGGATGCCTATCAGGGCCGTGTTTTTGTAAACCCTCCACGTCGTTTACGTCAACGCTATAAAGAAATTCAGAAAGAAGATGAGCAAATCGCAAAAGATCTCAAACAATACGAGACCAAAGAAGCGATTACTCCAGATGGTGTGTCTGTTCAACTTTATGTAAATACGGGCCTCATGATTGATGTTGTCCGCGGAGTACAACGCGGTGCTCAAGGTGTCGGTCTATACCGAAGTGAAATTCCATTCATGTTACGGGAACGCTTCCCAGGTGAAGAAGAACAACGCGCAATCTACCGTCAACAGTTGAGCCATTTCGCCAATAAACCTGTGGTGATGCGAACTCTGGATATTGGTGCCGATAAAGACTTGCCGTATTTCAGTATTGAAGAAGAAAACTCGGCATTAGGCTGGCGTGGTATTCGTTTCACGCTCGATCATCCCGAGATTTTTTCTTCGCAAATTCGCGCCATGCTCAAAGCCAGTATTGGTTTAAATAATTTGCATATTTTATTGCCAATGGTCACTACAGTCAGTGAAGTCGAAGAAGTACTTTATTTACTTGAGCGTGACTGGATTGCAGTGCAAGAAGAAGAGCAAGTTAAAATTACCAAACCAAAAATTGGAATTATGGTTGAGGTGCCGAGCGTACTGCTACAAATTGATGAGTTTGCTGAACTCGTCGATTTCTTCTCGGTCGGCTCAAATGACTTAACCCAGTATTTACTTGCAGTTGACCGTAATAATCCACATGTAGCAAACGTTTACTCACACTTTCACCCATCCATTCTACGTGCGCTAACCCGC
This sequence comes from Acinetobacter sp. 22512, assembly GCF_052044755.1. Classification (NCBI taxonomy): domain Bacteria; kingdom Pseudomonadati; phylum Pseudomonadota; class Gammaproteobacteria; order Moraxellales; family Moraxellaceae; genus Acinetobacter; species Acinetobacter sp. 22512. The sequence continues at coordinate 206,570 of NZ_JBQENP010000003.1, forward strand.
TTAGTTAAAGAATGTCATGAATACAAAAAACCTATCAGTATTTGTGGTGAAATGGCAGGTGATCCATTATCAGCAATCCTGCTCATGGCAATGGGCTTTAATACCCTTTCAATGAGCTCGAGTAATATTTTGCGTGTACGAAAAGCAATTTGTCATGTACCAATGACAGATGCACAAAAATTGCTGGATGATGTCATGAAAATGAATAATCCACTCATCGTAAAAAGCTGGCTTGAGTACTATTTTAAAACTCACGGTTTAGCTGATATGGTGAAATCGAATCGAATCGTAAATGTTTAATATATAAAATAATAAAGGAGAGCAATGCTCTCCTTTATTTTGTTTAAGATAGCTTCTACTACAACTCAATATAAAAAATTTCATCTCACTATTGCGCTCATCTTAATCTTTTAAACAAACATATAATCGGTTTTTTAAATTAATATTGACAGTTTAATCCATTTGAAAAATAAGACTCCTACTCCTAGTATATTTATAGAGCGTTATTAAAAGATCTTACGTTGTTCCAACAATTGAAGAGGTAATTCTATGCATCGTTATTTACAAGTTTCATCTTATTTTTCCTCTTGTTTTTTAACCTTCATGCAGTAAATTGGAGGAATAACAACTAAACGAATCTGATGCATTATTAAATAAAAAATAATGGCTGACATCTCAGTGAAAAGACTTTTAAACGGTTTCCCTCACCATTTGTTCTCCCATTTCTTTATTTAGTAAACATGAGTTTTTAAACCAGAAGTTCAGGAAAATGAGCCCTAACATTTTTACGAAGAGCTCAATAATTATTACCCAGAGAGTATATAACCATGTCAGACGAATCAAAATGCCCTTTTTCAGGCCATAAATCAAAACCAGAGGTAACGGTCGGTGGTGGCACACCTAGTTTACACTGGTGGCCAAAACAACTACGCGTCGACTTACTCAACCAACATTCAGAACGCTCTAATCCACTCGGTAAAGAATTTAATTACCGTCAAGAATTTAAAAAACTCGACTACTACACCCTCAAAGCTGATATCAAAAATGTATTAACCGATTCTCAAGATTGGTGGCCAGCCGATTGGGGAAATTATACAGGCTTATTTATTCGATTAGCATGGCATGCTGCTGGTACATATCGCATGGGCGATGGTCGTGGTGGTGCTGGTCGTGGTCAACAACGTTTTGCGCCATTAAATAGTTGGCCTGACAATGCAAGCTTAGATAAAGCGCGCCGCTTATTATGGCCAGTTAAACAAAAATACGGTCAAAAAATATCGTGGGCAGATTTATTTATTCTTGCTGGAAACATCGCACTTGAATCTTCAGGTTTCCGCACCTTCGGTTTTGGTGCAGGTCGTGAAGATGTTTGGGAACCAGACAACGATGTAAACTGGGGCGATGAAAAAGAATGGTTAGCTCATCGCAACTCTGAAGCATTGGAAGGCAGCAATCTAGCTGCAACCGAAATGGGTCTAATTTATGTAAACCCTGAAGGCCCACAAGCCAGCGGTGACCCTAAATCAGCTGCACCATTTATTCGCGCGACTTTCGGCAATATGGCAATGGATGATGAAGAAATTGTTGCCTTAATCGCAGGCGGTCATACTTTAGGTAAAACTCACGGCGCTGCCTCTGCTGACCATGTTCAGGCTGATCCTGAGGGAGCTTCAATTGAACAAATGGGCTTTGGCTGGTCAAACAGTTTTGGCACTGGTGTTGGTAAAGATGCGATCACTTCAGGTTTAGAAGTGATTTGGTCACAAACGCCAACTCAATGGAGCAACTACTTCTTTGAAAACCTATTCAAATACGAGTGGGTACAAGAGCGTTCACCTGCTGGTGCAATTCAATGGGTAGCAGCAGATGCTGAGGCGATCATTCCAGATCCATTCGACCCGTCAGTTAAACGTAAGCCAACAATGCTTACTACAGATTTGACCTTACGTTTTGATCCTGAGTTTGAAAAGATCTCTCGTCGTTTCCTTAACGATCCACAAGCATTTGCCAATGCTTTTGCTCGCGCTTGGTTCAAATTAACTCACCGTGATATGGGGCCTAAAGCACGTTACTTAGGTCCTGAGGTTCCGGCTGAAGATTTAATCTGGCAAGACCCATTACCTGCTGCCAGCGCTATACCGTCTGCTGCTAGCATAGATGATGCAAAAGCAAAAATTGTTGCATTGGGATTATCTGCTGGTGAGCTAGTTTCCCTTGGTTGGGCTTCGGCATCCACGTTCCGTGGTGGAGACAAGCGTGGCGGTGCAAATGGTGCACGTATTGCTTTATCGCCACAACGTGAATGGGACGTAAATAAAAAAGCAGTTGAGACTTTAAGCAAAATTGAAGAACTCAAAGCATCTACTCAATTATCATTAGCTGATTTAATCGTGCTTGCAGGTAACGTTGGTGTAGAGCAAGCTGCTCAAGCGGCTGGTTTCAATATTAGCGTTCCATTTGCTCCTGGTCGTGTTGATGCATTACAAAGTCAAACTGATGTCGAATCTTTCCAATTATTGCTCGGCCTTGCCGATGGCTTTAGAAACTGGAAAAAAGAGGGTGTCAGCGCAACAACTGAGGCATTATTAATTGATAAAGCACAACAACTGACTTTGACTGCACCAGAGTTAACTGCATTGATTGGTGGCTTACGTGTACTGGGCACCAACTGGGATGGCTCACAACACGGTGTATTTACTCAGCAAGTTGGTGTACTTAGCACAGACTTCTTTACGAATTTACTCGACATGTCTACTGCATGGGCACCTGTTGACTCAACAAGCGAAGTATTTGAAGGTAAAGATCGTAAAACAGGCGCAGTAAAATTTACCGCAACACGTAATGATTTAGTCTTCGGTTCAAACTCAATCTTACGTGCATTAGCCGAAGTTTATGCTCAGGTAGATGGTAAAGAAAAATTTGTTCAAGACTTTGTTGCTGCATGGACTAAAGTCATGAATCTTGACCGTTTTGACTTAGCTTAATTTAAGTCAAACTAGTAAAAAGCCAGTTCAATTTGAACTGGCTTTTTTAATATCAAGCATGGTTTTTTTAAACAGTCAGTTTGTGTCCTTCCCGAATGCAATAAAAAGGATTTGCAAGCTTTGAAGAAGCTTTAATTGCCTGCGCTAGAGCATGCTCTGGGTCTTCTCGGTCTTCATCAGTCAACTGGAAAGTTCGATAATGAATCGCAATAGAACGATGAGCCTGTAAATCGAAGTGCGCATGTAGCGCATCTTGCGGGTTCATATGAACATAGCTCATCAGTTCACGTGGCTCATACGCACCTATTGGAAGTAAGGCAACTCGCGGTGCGCCATAACGGGCATGTATTTGCTTAAAATGACCCGCATAACCGGTATCACCCGCAAAGAAACAATGACCTGTTTTAGCCACGACCGAAAAGCCGCCCCAAAGTGCCTTATTCTGGTCGCGTAAACCACGACCTGAACCATGCTGTGCAGGTGTATAGATTATTCTTAATTCGTGATAGGGAATTTCTTGCCACCAATTCATCTCAATGACATGAAACTCTTTAGGTAGATAAAAACCATTCCCGAGTCCAGTGTAAATTGGCATTGCGAATTTTTTATGTAGCCATTCAAGTGTCGCCAAGTCCATATGATCATAATGATTATGGCTGAGCAAAACTCCATGAATCGTCGGTAATTGTTCTAGTGCAAAACCTGCCGGGCATACACGGCGTGGGCCACGCCCTTGTGAAGGACTTGCATAATCACACCACACTGGGTCGGTAATAAAGTTATAAGGGCCAATCTGAACCAATACCGTTGCATGCCCAACGAACCAGACTTGCCAATCATCCAGATCTGCCTGAGGTCGATTTTGCGGCAAAGCTACAGCCGTATTTACACGAGTTTCATATTCATTTTGAATATCCACTTTCCATGTAAAAGACTCACGCGTAACTAACCAACGCAATAACTCTTTTGAGCCACGAGCAGGTGACTTAGGCTGTTGATTATAAAAACGTGTATCCGTTTCATGCCCAGACTCGGGATGACAAAAAGGAGGTTTTATCCATGTATGCGTCCAACAGGACTGAGTCGGCAATTGATATGTTAATGTCGGCTTGTCTTTCATGGGCTTTTCTATGTTTTAGCATCAGCAGAATGGATGTGATCAGGTTTCTATCTTAACGATTAAAACAAATTAAGCTATGGCACTTACACTTATTTATCATATAAATATCCATTTTATCGTGGTCATAGCCAACCTAAGTTAAATTAGAGTGCCATAAAAAACACTTAGATGTGTTGAGTTTATGCGTCAGCAATTACCATTCTTACTAAGACTTCTTGTATAACATAACAATTAGAAGATGCCGAAAGCCGCTATAGAACCTCCCTATTTCATCTTTGGCGCCCGTAATTTTTAACTTAAGATTCTTCTGTGCAATAAAAACAATATATTTAGTAACAATTACATTTGGGTAGATCTTAGCAACCTATAGGTTATAAATTTATTTTATTATTCTAGTTTTTGCATAATATGAGAATTTCTTAAATGAATATTTAAATCCTTTAAAAAATTCTTTGATTAATTAAAAATAATGTATTTATTATTTAATTATTAATATATTTTATGAATTATTTGAGCTTATATTCCCATATTAAATCTTTAATGAAAATTAAAATTCCATTTATTTTATAAATACCTAAATCACCTTCACGCTATATCTATTTATGCTTTATACTTCACTTAAATCATAGTAAGACATTTTTTGGATTAGTCTTATGGAACTACGCCATCTCCGATATTTCATTACCGTTGCTGAAGAATTAAATTTTAGTAAAGCTGCTCTTAAACTTTTTACTGCACAGCCCTCTCTTAGCCAACAAATTAAAGATTTAGAAGAAGACGTTGGTGTACGACTTTTAAACCGCACAAAACGCAAAGTTGAGTTAACAGAAGAAGGCGAAGTATTTTTAGAACATGCTCGACTCACCCTCGCTCAGGCTGAAAAAGCGGTCGCTATGGCACGACAAGTTTCTAAGGCTAAACAGCAATTGTTACGTATCGGTTTCGTTCCCATCGCAGAAATGAAAATTTTCCCTTATGTACTTCCTAATCTTCGACTACAACACCCCGACCTTACTATTGAACTATCTAATTTAAACAATACTGAACAGCTTAAAGCCTTAAAAAAAGGAGAGCTGGACATTACGTTTACCCGTGAAAATACAGATAGTGATGAAATACAAAGCCAATTTGTTTTAACTGAACCCCTGATTTTCTTACTTCCTAAAAATCATCCACTTGCTCAATATGATCGAATCCCAGTCCATGCTTTACAAGGTATTGACTTTATTATCCCAGCAGCCGAACAATCACAAACCTTACATAACACCATTTTAGATTTCGCTAAAACTCATAACATCGAACTGAATATTGTTCAAAAAGCAGACAGCATATTATTCAATATTAACTCTCTTGGTTCTGGATTAGGCTGTACAATTTTACCTGCCTACGTTGCACCTTTAGGTATCAAAAACACGATAGTTCGTCCACTTGATGTCGACTTACCAACACTTGATTTATTCGTAAACTATCGTAAAAACTCACAGTCTTTAGGCGTTCAAAAATTCATTGACCAGCTCACCAAAGTATTTCATTTAGATAAAAACTTAAACCACGCTTAATTATTACGAATAATTTTATTATTAAGCACATGTTTAATAAGATCATCTTTATAAAAAAGTATAAATAAATATTCCTTCTATTTATTTTATACTTTTTATAAACAATTTAATCCGCGGTAATATCCTATTTTACCTAATAGGTAAAATTAAATATCTTATGAATATAAATGAAAAGAATTGAAATAAAATCTATATAAAACCATATATTATTTTCACCATTTAATAAAAAATAATATATTTACCGTGTAATAAAGGAGACTAGGAAAAATGGTTGGCGTATTTCAACATCTAGGACGTAGTGTACAAAACCGCCCACATTTCTTTATTGCTTTATTCATAGGTATTGTCACAGCCGGTATTTTGACATGGTTAACATCATGGAAGTGGTCAACTATTTTATTAGTCAGCTGGAATGCTTCCGTTAGCATATATTTACTACATGTTTGGCAACTCATGAAAAGTGCCGACCATTCACAAATGCAACAGCAAGCTAAAAAACAAGATGAAAGCAAATGGGTCATTATGCTGATTGTTTTATTAGCATTAATCATGTGTTTGGTTGCTATTCTAATTCAACTGTCACAACTCCCTTCCGACAGTTCTGCAAAGTTAGGTCATGTGGCTTTAGCTTTACTCACCATTGTGTCTGCATGGCTTTTTATGCATACCGTTTTTGCTCTACATTATGCCCATGATTTTTATATGGCTTTATCTAGAAATGAGGAAAATGGAGGGTTAGATTTCCCTGGTACAAAACAGCCAACTTATCCTGATTTTCTATATTTTAGTTATATTATTGGTACTTCTGCTCAAACTGCGGACGTGTCAATTACCACCAAGCATATGCGTCTTTTAAACTTATTTCACGCTGTGTTGTCTTTTGGATTTAATACCACCATTTTAGCGATTTGTATTAACGTTGCTGCTGGCTTTCTTACCAATTAAAACCTTTATTTGAAAACAAAAAAGCCACCCCTTTGGGTGACTTTTAAGAATATTAGGTTTACAGCAGTTGCCCCATAGTACTTTGTTTTAAGCCTTCACGCTGTTTGATCGTTTCAACATAACGGGTAATAGCAGGATGTGATTCAATCGCATTCATTTTTAACTGCCATAAAAGCATTGCTCCCACACTTACATCTGCTGCGGTAAATTGCTCACCACATACATACGGATTCGCTTCACTCAATCCCTGAACTAAAGCTTGATAAGCATCGTTGTAATCGCCATAGCCAACAAACATTTTTTGCTCAGGTGATACTTCTATTCCTAAAGCTTTATCAACACCCGCAGCTTCCCAAGGGCCCGCCATCACAAATAACCAACGATAGTACAAACCACGTTTCGGATCATTCAAGGCTGGTGCCAAACCTTTATCACTAAACTTATCAGCCAAATAAGCACAGATTGCACCCAACTCATAAATCACGACATCGCCATCTACCAATACCGGTACTTTTCCAAAAGGATTAAGTTTTAGATATTCAGGCGATTTCATCTCGGTCTTATATGCGACTTCAATTCGTTCACATTCAATACCCAACTCGACCAAAAGCCAGTCAATAACTACACCACGTGACTCTTTGTTAGTATAAAGTTTAAGGCTCATTCTTATTGCTCCTTGTTTATCGTAGTTCTTAGTTTACAAATAACTTTTGTCAGTTTTTGTCAGTAGTCCTTTGCATTTCTTGTTTCCACCATCTTTGAAACAGATGTTTTTTAAATTCAGGATATATTTCCTCACTCATTTGCAAGTCATGGATACGATCTATCCGAAAATGGCGAAATGCCTGCCGCAATTCACACCAAGCAGCAAGTACAACTTTGTCATGTAAATACCCTAAAGCAAAAGGCCAAAGTGAACGTTCACTTAACCGTTTTTGTTCATCGCAATAATCGACTTTTATTTTTACTTGTTTACGAATCGCTAAACGTACTTGTTCTACTAAAGCTTCATCAACCGGATGCCAGTAATGTGTAACGCCTAGCGTCATGTCATCGATCAAATATTTCCGGTGCTCAGGTAGAACTGCATAAAGTTTAGAATAGATTGAAACGGCTGCCGATTTCATTGCCTGATCTGGGACGTCTTTCAACCACTCTAAAGCTAAAAATAGAGCTTCGGCTTCATTCTCATTAAAAGTAACCGGTGGTAATAAGATGTCTTCTTTAAGCTGAAAACCTAAGCCTGCTGAGGCATCAATTCTTACACCTTGCTCACGTAAGCTATCAATATCTCGATAGACACTTCGAACACTAATGTTTAGGCTTTCAGCCAAGACTTGTGCTGTGATTGGGTAACGGGCTTCACGGAGCTGTTGTAAAAGATTTAATAGACGAATTGAACGGCTCATTTTTCTCTTCTTATTGTTTTGTTTCAGCTTAAAAAAGAGGGAACGTATTCCCTCTTTAATACTATTTCAATTTAAGCGACATCTACAGTAGGTAACTGAGCATACCCTCTCAAAAAGCTGTGAAGCTCTTGTACATCTTTAGCAATCGTTAAAGGTTGGAACTTTTGCAGAACTTCAACCGAATGTACGCCATAGCCTACTCCGATACGCGGCATCCCTAAACGCTGTGCCATCTCAAGATCATAGCTGCTGTCACCAATCATAACCGCTTGCTCAACATTCACACCAGTTACAGTCAATATTTCTTGCAGCATGAGCGGATCTGGTTTTGAACGTGTTTCGTTGGCTGCCCGAGTCACATCAAAAAGATGAGTACTTTGTGTTTTTGCGATTACACGGTCTAGCCCACGGCGGTTTTTACCCGTTGCAACTGCAAGTTTTAAACCTTGCGCTTTTAAGTCATGGAGTAGTTCAGAAATACCCTCAAACCATGCGTCACTAGTCGAGTTCGCAATATAGTGATCGCCATATACCTTTAAGATCGAGTCATGCAATTCTGGCGCTTCTGGAAATAAGGTCTGCATAACCTCAGGCAAGCCTAACCCAATAATACTTTTTGCGGCTTCATCGCTTAGAGACAATTCATGTTGCTCTGCTGCATGTTGTAGGCTCGCAACAATCTGGCCAACAGAGTTATATAAAGTTCCATCCCAATCAAAAATTACTAATTCGGTTTTCAGACTCATTTTGCTACTCTCAAAGCCTTTAATAACTGGGTCATGTCTTCTGGCAACGGCGCTTCAATCGGTGGATAACCCGGAATATCTAAACGCATCGCGTGTAAACATAAACGTCGTGCCTGCGGACCTGCGTACTCAGTGGTGTGTCCATATTTATCATCACCCAACAACGGATGTCCAATACTTAAGCCATGGACACGAATTTGATGGGTACGACCTGATAACGGCGATGCATGAACCAAAGTGGCATTTTTAAAACGCTCTGCAACAACCCATTCGGTTTTACTCGGTTTACCTTCTTTAGACACCCGTACACGACGCTCGCCATTGGCTAACTCATAACGAAATAAAGGTGCATCAATGAGTTGTTTATCGAGACTCACCTGACCTTTTACAATCGCCGCATAAGTCTTACGAATTTTGTGCTCACGCAACATATCTTGTAGCAGCTTTAAAGTACTACGTTTCTTGCTAATCATAACCAGACCAGAAGTGTCACGGTCAATGCGGTGAATTAGTTCTAAATATTTTTTACCTGTCGCTGCACGTAAAGCCTCAATCAAACCATACGCCACACCACTACCACCATGTACAGCAATACCTGATGGTTTATTTATGACTAACAGTCCTTCATCTTCATAGACCACACGGCTGAGTAGGCTTTGTGCTACACTATCACTCACAGGAGCAGCGGTTTCATCCTTTTGTTCATAGCGAATAGGTGCAACACGAATCTGATCTCCAATCTCTAATTTGGTCTCAGCTTTAATACGTTTTTTGTTTACTCGAACCTGACCTTCACGAATCAAACGATAAATACGACTCTTAGGTACACCCTTTAAACGTGAAAACAGGAAATTATCAATTCGCTGTCCTGCTTGATGTTCATCCACCTCAAACCAAGTGACACTTTGCCATTGCTGTGTAGAATTCATACTAATATTTAAACCTGAAATTTTGCTAAATTTGATTAATAAATGACCGATTAGCTTAGTTTTTTCACAAGAAATCTAAGCTTAGCCCATAGGCAGATGCTGCAAGGTTTGATATAGTCAGCGCACGGATACCGCCGTAAGTGAACATCTAATAGGGAATTTCCCTGATTGAAACCTCAATCAAAATGATGCTTTCATCACCAGCTCGGATTGGTCCTAAAGAATTATGCCGACGCCGAAGGCTTATTATATCGGCAAAATGACAAACTGTTGCGTTTAATTCAGTTTGTTCAAAAAAATATGTTACCAACTCTAGTTGGTTATGGAACGTAAACTGATACACATCAGACAAATCGCTCCTTAATGTTGCCTTCAGGCTAAAGCGTTGATGCATTGGAACTGCCGAAAGCACCGATACGATGAGCATTCCGTATCAAACTTCCAAAAAGAAGTCACTTCGCGCCCAATGACAGTGAAAGTCATTAACCAATGCACCGCTCACCCGCCAGTGAAGCACTAAGGAAGTCCGATTTAAAGGTTGAAGCAGTATTGCCTACATCACAGACGAGAATCGAAGCTAAGGCTAAATGTAGCCGGTAACAGATGACTCAGACCACAAATATTTTGAGATCTGGGAAATGATCCGTCATGTTCGATGTTCGTTTAGAACCTTTAAGTTTGTGCGATATGTTTGTGTGGGTCACTATTAGGTGTCACACCCATGAAACGTATGTTGATTAATGCAACTCATGCAGAAGAAGTCCGCGTTGCACTTATCACTGGTAATCGTCTTTACGATTTTGATTTAGAGAATCGTACCCGAGAACAGAAAAAATCCAATATCTATAAAGGCCATGTAACCCGCGTAGAACCCTCTTTAGAAGCTGTTTTTGTTGAATACGGCGCAGGCCGTCAAGGCTTCTTGTCTATGCGCGAAATTGCTAATAGTTATTTCCAAGCAGACCCACGACAAACTTCAAACATTCGTGAACTTATCACTGAAGGTACTGAATTACTTGTTCAAGTCGAAAAAGAAGAACGTGGCAATAAAGGTGCAGCCCTTTCTACCTTTATTTCACTTGCAGGACGTTATTTGGTTCTTATGCCAAACAACCCGAAAGGCGGCGGTATTAGCCGTCAAATTTCAGGTTCTGTACGTGAAGAATTAAAAGAAATTCTAGCTTCTTTAAATTTACCACGTGGTATGAGCGTTATTGTACGTACCGCTGGTATTGGTCGTACCCAAGAAGAATTACAGTTAGACTTACAGCATTTGCTTGATCTTTGGACTCAAATCCAAGGTACAGCGAGCTCTGGTCCTTCTCCAATGCTAGTTCATCAAGAAGCTGGTGTTGTTACTCGTGCTATCCGCGATTATTTACGTGATGATGTTGCAGAAATCTTAATTGATAGCGAACAGGCTTATAACGAAGCTTATAACTTTGTTAAAGCAGTGATGCCTCGTCAATTAGACAAACTTAAAACTTATACTTTAAATGAGCCATTATTTGCTCATTTTGGTATTGAAAGCCAAATTCAAACTGCTTATGAACGTGAAGTAAAACTTCCTTCTGGCGGTTCAATTGTGATTGACCAGACTGAAGCTTTAGTTTCAATCGATATTAACTCTGCGAAATCGACTCGTGGACATGACGTTGAAGAAACTGCGCTGAATACTAACTTAGAAGCAGCAGAAGAAATTGCTCGCCAACTTCGTCTTCGTGACATTGGTGGTTTAGTTGTAATCGACTTCATCGATATGACTAAAGAGCGCAACCAACGTATGGTTGAAGCAAAACTTCGTGAAGCAACACAAAGCGATCGCGCACGTATTCAGTTTGGCCAACTTTCTCGTTTTGGCTTAATGGAAATGAGCCGTCAACGCTTACGTCCATCTCTTGAAGAAGCAACAGGTTATGTGTGCCCTCGCTGTCATGGTACAGGCATGGTTCGTGACTTACGCTCACTTTCGCTTTCTATTATGCGTAAAGTAGAAGAGATCGCGCTTCGTGAACGTCATGGTGAAGTACAAGTAGAAGTACCTGTTGAAATTGCAGCATTCTTACTCAATGAAAAACGTCATAGTCTTGTTTATTTAGAACAAACTTCTAGTGTTCGTGTGACTGTTTTACCTCACCCGCACTTAGAAACCCCTCACTACGAAATTCAGTACAATCCAGATGGATTTGCACCATCTAGCTACGAACGTACTGAAGCAACTCGTTCAAGTGAAAAAGAGTTAGGTTATGAATCTTCTGAATGGCATTTAGAAGAAGCCGATCATGGCCATACTCATGCAGCCCCTGCTGCCAATAACGCAGCCAACCAAAAGAAAGCAAATCAAGCGGCTCAACCTGCTGCTCAGGCAAGCGCTCAAAAAGCAGCAAGCCCATGTGCATGGTTAGAAAACCTTTTTGTTCAAAAACAAGCTCAAACAGTTGATCAATCTCGCTCAGCACAAAATGCTGCTGCCGCAATTGAACAAATGGTGAATACTGGCGCTGTTAGCCGTGGGCAGTTTGGACAAGTTGTAGCACCAGCAGTTGCTGAAGTTACTTCGGCTCCATCTAACAATGCTTATATTTCTCAATCTCCTGTTAAGCAGGAAGCACGTGAGAATGTTGAAAAAGACGATAAAGTACAACAGCAGCGTCCAAACAACAAAAAACGTAAGCACAAAGAGCAACGTGAACAACATCAACATCACCACAATCAAGAACCACAGCAACAACAGGTTCATGAAGAAGTTGTACAGTTATCACGCCAAGAGCAACGTGAATTAAAACGTCAACAAAAGCGTCAACAGCAAGATCAGCCGCATGCGCAACATCAAAATGATGGGCAACAAGCTGAACATGCTGTACCGCGTCGTGACCGTAATAATCAACAACGTCCAAACCGCCCGAATCGCCACCGCGATCCAAGCGTATTAAATGAAAATCAAAATACGCCAGCACCAGCAGTTGTTGATGAAAAACAAATTAAGGTTGATTTGATTGATGCTCCACAGCATGAAGTCATGAATACAGCCTTAGTCATCAATGTTGATCAAGCACAAAGCGAAATTATTGCTTTAACGCCTGAGCAACCTGTTGAACGCACTGAAAAAGCACCTGTTGTTGAAGCTACTCAAGAATCAGCTCCAGCACCAGTTGTGGCAGTGGAAGAGACGGTAACTCCTGAAGCAGAAGCTCCTCAACCAAAGGCTGAGAAAACTCAACCGCAAGTTCAACGTGCAAGTAATGATCCTCGTATGCGTCGCCGTGAACAACGCAATGCAAAACGTGCTAAAGCTGCTGCACCATCAATTGCCCCATCGCAAATTCCAACGTTGGCGCAATATACAATTGGTAGCTTGATCCGTCATGTTTACGGTGAAGACTGCACAGTACTGATTGAACAGTTTGGTTTAGTTCCAACATTCAATCGTGCATTGCAGAAATTTGCAGAGCAATATGCAAGTACTCTAGTAACTGAAGTTCCAGCGGAAGCTGAAGACAAAAAGCCTGTTACTCGTGATGCTGAGCTTCCAAGCAACAAGCCTTCACAAGAAGCAGAACCTGCACCAGTACTTGCGTTGACGCCACCAAAAGAAGCGACACCACGTGTTGCTAATGACCCACGTGAACGTCGTCGTCTAGCGAAACTTGCTGCTGAACAAGCTTTTGAGCAAGTCAAACAACAACATTCTGCAACAGAAGAAGCTGCACCTGTAGCTGAGTCTGTAGAACAAACTGTTGTTGTTCCTACTGCTGAAGCACAAGTACCTGCTGAATCAAAACAGCAACCGCTTGAGCTTGATCAGGAAACTGAAGTAGCAGCTAGCGTAGAAACACCAACTGAAACTGTAGTTGAAGCTCCAGTTGCAAAACAGCCAAAAGCAGCTGCAAAAGCCAAAGCAGCTACAGAACAAGCTGTAGAGCCAACTGAAGCTCCTGCCGAGAGTGAATCAGAAGATTCTAAAGCTGATAAGGACAAACCAAGTCGTCCTCGTCGCCCTCGCGGTCGTCCACCAAAGAAAGCAAATCCTGTAGCTGAGTAAATCATTTGCTCAATTGCAGCTAATTTAAACAAACCTAGTCATTTCGATGACTAGGTTTTTTTTGTTATTTTTAGCCAATTAGGTTGATTGCACTAGAAGAAACGTTTTAAAAGCATGGTGAACCATGAAAATACTGTACTTTTGCCAACACAACCTTTTTGGATTGATCGAAAAATAAATAGGATTGATATGAGCCAGACAACACAGACCGATATCATTACGCTTGGGGATGTTGCCACCAGACTTCCTAGCTTCATTCCCAAAGTACCCCATATCCTGAATGGTCTTAAACAGGCTTATTTAAGAACAGCAAATACACCAACTGGTTTAGGTGTAGCTTTTGAGAAAGCTGTTAAGCGAAATCCGAAAGGTATTGCTTTATTATTTGAAGATCAAAGTTACTCATACGAAGCTTTAAATGAATGGGCTAACCAGATTTCTCACTATTATTTATCTCTCGGCGCACGTAAAGGTGATGTGATTGCCGTAATGGTTGAGAACCGTTCTGAGCTTATTGCCACTATTGTAGGCTTAGCTAAAATTGGGGTAACTATTGCGCTTGTAAATACATCTCAAGTCGGTAAAGTTCTCGCTCATAGTGTCAACCTTGTAAAACCAATTGCAGTCATTGCGGGCGAAGAAGTCCGTGCTGCAATCGATGAAATTCGTCAAGACTTAGATGTTCCTAAAGACCGTTTCCATTGGTTTGCAGATCAGGCTACTCGTCAAAATGCCGGAACAGCACCTCAAGGTTATGCCAATCTTGCAATAGAAATTGATCAATTCCCGAAATTCAATCCATCGACCACACACTCTGTTCATGGTAATGATGGTCTGTTTTATATTTATACTTCGGGAACAACAGGATTACCAAAAGCAGTTATTTTTAAACATAGTCGCTGGACACTCGCATATGGCACTTATGGCCACATTTTAAACCTTGGTCCAGATGATGTGATGTATGTAACTTTGCCGCTGTATCATGCAACAGGCGTGGTTGTTTGCTGGTGTGGTGTGATTGCAGGAAGCTCTACCCTTGCCATTCGACGTAAATATTCAACCAGTGCTTTCTGGAAAGATGTACAGAAGTTTAATGCCTCTGCAATCGGTTATGTAGGTGAACTTTGCCGCTACTTGATGGATGCTCCGACTACAGAGCTTGACCGTGCTCACCGTGTAACCAAAATGATTGGTAACGGCATGCGTCCAAACATCTGGGATAAATTCAAACAACGTTTTGGTGTTCAAGAAGTTCTTGAGCTTTATGCCTCAAGTGAAGGTAACGTTGGCTTTAGTAATATTTTCAACTTTGACAATACGGTAGGCTTCTCCCCTATGCCGTATGCAGTCATTCAATTTGATAAAGAAAAGAATGAGCCTGTACGCGATAAAAATGGTTGGTGCAAAAAAGTTAAAGCAGGTGAAGTCGGTTTACTGGTAGGCAAAATTACCAGTCGCTCTCCATTTGATGGCTATACCGACCCAGAAAAGAATAAATCTGTGATTATGCAAGATGTCTTCAAAAAAGGTGACTCATATTTCAACACAGGTGATCTTGTCCGCAATATTGGTTTCCGTCATGCCCAGTTTGTTGACCGCTTAGGCGATACCTTCCGCTGGAAAGGCGAAAATGTATCTACCACCGAAGTTGAAAACATGGTGTGTGAATATGACAAGATCGCTGAAGCTGTCGTTTATGGTGTAGAAATTCCAAATACCAATGGTCGTGCAGGTATGGCAGCAATCACACTTGCTGATGGTGCCGAGTTAAATGACGCTGATTTAACAGAAATGGTGACTGTATTTAAAAAATGCTTACCTGCTTATGCGGTACCAGTGTTTTTACGTATACAAGCTAAAGTTGAAACTACAGGTACTTTTAAGTACCAAAAGAATAAATTGAAGGAAGATGCGTTTAATCCAAGCAAAACTTCTGAACGTTTACTCGCTTTATTGCCTGGTGCAAGCAGTTACTGTGACATCACAACTGAAATTTTTGACAACATTCAGGCATATAAATACCGTTTTTAGTTCATTTTTTAGCTAAACAAGAGGAAATCGTGCTTTTTATAGGCAATCATGCAAATGTTTTTAAATTTCCTCTTGTGTTAGTTGAATAACTTGCTAAAATACGCGACATCAAAACAAAGGTGGTGTTAGAAAACTTTTAGTTATCTTGCACTTCACATTCAAATAATATTTGAATGTTTGTTCAGGGTCGTTAGCTCAGTTGGTAGAGCAGCGGACTTTTAATCCGTTGGTCCCGCGTTCGAGTCGCGGACGACCCACCAAATTCTAAAAAGCCTCTCACTGCGAGAGGCTTTTTTTTATTGTTAATGTATTTTAGTTTTATGACTAAAAGATGACGATGCACTTCTTATATAGAACATCCCTAGTCCATTCCATAAAGATTTCTAAACGTTTAGGAATATAACTTCTATTCGGATATAAAATATTAAGTGGAAGTGATTGAGCGGTATAGGCACTTAGTACTTCAACTAAAGTTCCCTGCTCAATTTTATCCTGAACATCGTAGTATGGAAGTTGAATAATTCCCAAACCTGCAATAGCCGCTGCAATATAGGCTTCCGTATTATTTACGCTTAAAGCACTATCCATCATCACAGCTCCATCTTGATATAAGAATACGCCCTGTTTCTCTCCTACAGCCCCTCCATAGTTAATAAGTTTGTGTTGAGATAGATCTTCTAATTGTTCAGGAATACCGTACTGTTCTAAATAGTCAGCACTTGCACAGTTCACCATAATCAAGTTGCCAACAAATTTCGCAATTAAACTACTACTCTCTAAATGCCCTACCCGAACAACACAATCAATTCCTTTCTCGATTAAATCAGTAATGTCATCTGAGCTATGAAGTTGTAAATGGATATCTGGATAGCGGCTATAAAAATCGGGCAGTTCAGGAATAATCACTTGATGCACGATTCGGCTGGGCATTGAAATTTTTAGCGTGCCACGATAATGCTGCTTTTGTGCCTGTATAAGCTGTTCGAGCTGTTCATAATCAAATAACAGATTTTGACACTCAGGTAATATTCGTTGTCCATCTTGGGTAAGGCTAACTTTACGCGTAGTTCGATGAAATAAGCGTACCCCATAGTGAGTTTCTAACTGTTGAATAGCACTCGTTACTGTCGAGCGAGGTAAATCAAGCTGATTTGCCACTTCACTAAAGCTTTGTCGTTTAGCGACTTCTGTAAAAATAAAAAATTGCTGCAACCGATCCATTTAATTGTTCGTATTTTTTGAATAGTTAAACCAAACTAGCATAATTGATCAAAAATTACCGCCAATCTAGACTAAAAACACATTAAAACAAGTCATCATAGGAACAACCATCATGACAACTCATACTCTGAAAGATAAAGTTGTACTGATTACGGGCGGTGCAAAAAACTTAGGTGGACTGATTAGCCGCAGGTTTGCAGAACAAGGCGCAAAAATTGCAATTCACTACAATAGCGCTGAAACTCAAGCAGATGCAGAACAGACACTTGCAGATGTAACAGCATTCGGTGTAGATGCCGTTTTAATTCAGGCAGACCTAACGGATATTGATAATATCGAAAAGCTATTCTTAGACACTAAGCAGCATTTTGGCGGAATTGATATTGCCATTAATACAGTTGGAAAGGTTTTAAAGAAATCTTTTTTAGATACCACAGAACAAGAGTTTGATAGCATGAGCGATATCAACTCAAAAATTGCCTATTTCTTTATTCAATCGGCAGGTCGTCATTTAAATGACGGCGGCAAGATTTGTTCAATCGTGACTTCTCTTCTTGCAGCCTACACTGGACTCTATTCAACCTATGAAGGTTTAAAAGCACCTGTTGAGCATTACACACGTGCTGCATCAAAAGAATTTGGTGATCGTCAGATTTCTGTGACTGCTGTTGCACCTGGGCCTATGGATACACCTTTCTTTTATGGTCAGGAATCTGCCGAAGCAGTGGCTTACCATAAATCAGCTTCAGCTTTAGGTGGACTCACCAAAATTGAAGATATTGAACCTCTAGTTCGCTTTTTGGTAACTGATGGTTGGTGGATTACAGGACAGACTATTTTTGCAAACGGCGGCTATACCACTCGCTAAAATAAAAAAAGCCGCATCTGATGACGCGGCTTTTAGTTTGTTTAATTATAAAAACTCTTCAAGCACTGAGTTTAAGAAAATATGGCCTTGCTCCGTACAGGCTAAACGGGAAACATCATCTACCAGTAGTTTTCTAGCTCGTAGAGAAGTGAGTACTTCATTTAAGTGACCCAGGCTTAAACCTGTACGCTGCTCATATAACTCAGCTTTTACACCATCATTTAGACGTAAAGCATTCATCATAAACTCAAAAGGTAGCTCTTCTGCCTCAATCTTTTTCATTTGCAAATGTTCGGCTGGAACCTTAGCCAAATAGTCTTTTGGCAAACGAGTCTTTTGGAAACGATATACACCATCTGGTCGGGTTACTTTGCCATGTGCCCCTGCACCAATCGCAAGGTAATCACCAAATTCCCAATAATTTAAATTATGAGCTGAAGGCTGCTCTTTACGCCAAGCCGACACTTCATAATTTATAAAACCATTGGCTTTTAGATAAGCTTCACCCTGCTCTTGAATATCTTCTAACACCTCATCTTGAGGTAAAACGGGCTGCGTACGGAAGAATACGGTGTTTGGCTCAATAGTCAGTTGATACCAACTGATATGTGTCGCGCCATGCTCTACAGCCATCTTTAAATCATAAAGTGCTTGCTCTAGCGTTTGCTCAGGTAGGCCATGCATTAAATCGACATTAACTCGCTTAAAGCCTGCTTGTCGTGCCTGCTCAATTGCATCCATAGCATTGTTGACTGAATGAATACGCCCAAGCTTTTGCAAGTGCTCTGTATTAAAAGTCTGCACACCAATCGATAAACGGTTAATACCTGCTTCTAAATAGCCTGCAAACGGATCATGTTCTAGTGTTCCGGGATTTGCCTCTAGGGTGATTTCACAGCCATCTTCAAATTTGAGCAATGACTTAAGCTGTTCAAACAGCCACGCATAGCCTTTAGCAGAAATAAGTGAAGGCGTTCCACCACCAATAAATACACTATGAATTGAACGTCCCTGAGCCATCTCAACTTGAGTTTCAAAGTCGGCCACCAACGCCTTTAAATAGGTTTGCTCGAGTTCTGCCGAAAGCGCTCCATCTGGTACGGCATGCGAGTTAAAGTCACAATATGGACATTTACGCACGCACCAAGGCATATGGATATATAAAGATAAAGGAACAGAAGCAGGATTTAATACGGCCAAGGAGCAGGTCCAATTTACACAATATTTCTATTTTAACATGACTGCATCAATGGGCTTATGAAAACATACCTTAATTGCTTTAGACTGTTTTTAAACATACTTAAATATTGATAAAAATGATGAAATTCTCTAGTCAACTTTTCCTGGTCTTACCTCTAGCTATGGGAATCGGTGTTGCCATGGCTTTTCAGACTGCAATCAATGCTCAACTGCGCGAGCAACTACACTCACCGTTGCAAGCAGCTTTATTATCATTTTTCATAGGTACTATTGTTTTAGCCGTTATGGTTTTTTTCCAAAGTGCCGAAAAGCCCTCTTTAAGTGAAATATCAAATATTCCATGGCTTCTTTGGACAGGAGGATTCCTTGGGGTTTATGCAATTAGCATGAGCATTTATACTGCACCTAAACTTGGTTTTTTAACCTTTACAGGGCTAGTCGTTTTTGGGCAATTGCTCATTTCAATGTTGCTTGACCATTTTGGTTGGTTAGGTACAGAAAAGACACCTGTTACATGGCAACGGTTTCTGGGTGGCGTGATCATCTTTGTCGGTGTGTTACTCACTTTGCAACGTTAGCTTCATTTTTATATTTAAAAAGAGTACCTTTTGTGTCGAATGTCACATCTTTTCGGTCTGAATTAAAACAACTCTTCCACTTAATGCTACCGATTTTAATTACCCAGTTTGCTCAAGCGGGATTTGGGTTAATTGACACTATTATGGCTGGGCATTTATCCGCAACCGATTTAGCAGCAATTGCGGTAGGTGTGGGCTTATGGATCCCAGTCATGCTCCTGTTCAGTGGCATTATGATTGCAACTACACCTTTGGTCGCTGAAGCAAAGGGCGCAAGAAATACAGAACAAATTCCTGTCATTGTTCGTCAATCCTTATGGGTCGCCATCATTTTAGGCGTAATGGCTATGCTCATTTTGCAGCTTATGCCGTTTTTCTTACATGTGTTTGGCGTACCAAAAAGCTTACAGCCTAAAGCAAGTTTATTTTTACATGCGATTGGTTTAGGCATGCCAGCTGTGACCATGTACGCAGCCCTACGCGGTTATTCTGAGGCTTTAGGCCATCCACGTCCTGTAACGGTCATTAGCTTACTGGCCTTAGTGGTTTTAATCCCTTTAAACATGATTTTTATGCATGGATTAGGGCCAATACCTGCATTAGGTAGCGCAGGCTGTGGTTTTGCAACCTCAATTTTACAGTGGCTCATGCTAATTACTTTAGCTGGCTATATTTATAAAGCTTCGGCTTACCGTAACACGTCTATTTTTAGCAGATTCGATAAAATTAACCTGACTTGGGTAAAAAGAATCTTACAGCTTGGCCTACCCATCGGTTTAGCCGTGTTCTTTGAAGTCAGTATTTTTAGTACAGGTGCATTGGTACTTAGCCCACTAGGTGAAGTCTTTATTGCAGCGCATCAAGTTGCAATTTCAGTTACCTCTGTGCTGTTTATGATCCCGCTTTCACTTGCGATTGCCCTGACCATTCGTGTGGGAACCTATTATGGTGAAAAGAACTGGGCTTCGATGTACCAAGTCCAAAAGATTGGTCTAAGCACGGCAATATTTTTTGCCTTATTGACCATGTCTTTTATTGCTCTAGGTCGTGAACAAATTGTCTCGGTTTATACTCAAGATATAGATGTAGTTCCTGTTGCCATGTATTTACTCTGGTTTGCAATGGGTTATCAGCTGATGGATGCATTGCAAGTGAGTGCCGCAGGCTGTTTAAGAGGGATGCAAGATACGCAAGCACCGATGTGGATTACACTCATGGCATATTGGGTGATTGCTTTTCCTATCGGACTTTATTTAGCACGTTATACCCATTGGGGTGTAGCTGGCGTATGGTTAGGCTTAATTATTGGTTTAAGCATTGCTTGTGTTTTATTACTTTCAAGGCTTTATTTAAATACCAAACGTTTAAGCAAAACCTAATAAAAAAGCCGATTATTCATCGGCTTTTTTATTTTATGCAGACTTGGCTCGCGGGCTTGCTCCAATTTGCCAGACAAAGGGCAAATCGGTACGGTTTACTTCCCAATCTCCAATCACCTTTTCTTTATAGATGAGCGGATTATGTGAAGACACCGTTCGAGCATTACGCCAGAAACGGTCGAGTTGTTTGACCTGACTACTTGCTGACGCGCCCAAAGCATTAAATAATTGGCTGGTTAAATCGAGTACCAAATTAGAAATCACCACCTGTCCTTGCGCCGACTCAAGCTCTGCATCTACATTAAACTGATGTTCTTTCACCTCTAACTCACTAAAGTGACTTTCATAAGCCTTCTGCAATGCTTCAGCTGTTTTAATCGTAATTGCTAGACTTCCGTAAGCTTGAGCAGAGGCTTTACCCACCACCTGTAAAACTTGTGGGTCATGACGAACAATGTCTCCATTACCATGACTAAAAATACGTTTTCTCTCACGAATCTCCTGACTAAAAGTTTCTACTGCCGCATGTGCAATACCCGTTAAAGTTGCAAGATGGACGACTTGATAAAAAGCAGTTTGATATTTAAAACGCTGGTCAAATGGAATAAGGTGCGAAGCCGGCAAGTGAACCTGATGTACTTTTAAAGTACCGCTACCCGTCGTCTTTTGACCAAAGCCATCCCAATCATCAATCACACTCACGCCTGTTTCATGGCGATAAATAGCAGCAATCACATGGCGGTCATTTACTTCATCGTAAGCAAATAAATCGATCCAGTCAGCAAAGATACTTCCCGTTGAATAGTACTTTTCACCATTCACTACCAAGTTGCCCGAAGCATCTTTGGTTACTCGTGTAACGACATCACCGATTTGCACATTTCCAACTTCGGTCCATGCATTCCCAACTAAATCACCTTGTACAAAACGCTGAAACCAAACCTCTTGTGAGTGCTCTTTATGGGCAACTAAGCGGTCTTCAACAAAAGCGAAGTGTCCACGCAAAGCTTGCACAATATTCGAGTCTGCTTGTGCTAACTCTGCTAAAAGCTGGAAAAGTTGCGGTAATGACACCCCATCTCCACCATATTTAACCGGAACACGTACCGCACCTAACTTGAGTTCTTTTAACCACTGAATCGGTTCAAAAGGCAAGATTCGTTCTTTTTCTCGCTGAATTGCACCTTGGGCAATTTTTTCAAAAACTGGGCGAAATCTACTTGCGACCTTTTCATAATCGGCGCCTACAGATAGTTCTTCTAATTCAATTTGGGTAATCGTCATCTTTATTCTCCTAATCTTATTTTTTCTTCACTTTAGCTCCATGCATGACGAGGTGGATGGATGCCATTGAGGTAGTAATTACCGACAATGTGATATTTCCAACGCACTGGATCATGCAAGGTATGAGTACGCGCATTACGCCAATGGCGGTCCAGATTAAGCTCAGACAAGGTTGACCGTGTTCCAGACAACTCAAAAAGCTTATTCGCTGCTAAAATCGCAACTTCTGTAGTGAGTACTTTTGCTTCAGCAACCAGTAATGTGGCTTGGTTTACATGCTCTTCTGTCGTGTCGGCAATCGCTTGATCAATCGCATCTCCTGCTAAATCTAATACCGCTTCTGCCGCACGAAGTTTTATTTTTAAATCACCAATGTTTGCAATCGTATAGGGATCATCACTCGCTTTTTCCAAACCTGAATCGACCCATGCACGACTATGATTTTTGACATAGTGAATTGTTTCTTCAATTGCGCCACGTGCAATACCAGCATCAACAGCAGCTTGAATAAATTGTGAAATTGCACCTGCTGGGGTAGGACGCTCAAAAGCCTGATAAATCGGAATTAGATATTCTTCACGTACTGGAACTTGATTAAGTTCAACGGTTCCACTGGCCGTGGTTCTTTGCCCGAAACCAGACCAGTCATTAATAATATTCACCCCTGAAGTTTCCCGAGGAACTAGCGCCGCATAAGGTTGCCCCTCTTCATTTACAGCGACAATAGGAACCCAATGCGCAAGCAATGCACCTGTTGCAAAAAACTTCTTGCCATTAATTTCATAACCGTGCTCGGTCTTTCGTAATGTGGTAGTGAGGTCAGCCACCGTTTTGCTATGTTTTTCTGAAAAGGCATTGCCAAAACGAATCCCTCTCAACACTAAGTTAAAGAAAAATTGTTGTTGTTCTGGGCCTGCATCAAGGCGTAAATGTTCAATAAAAGCCAAGTGATTTTGAGGAAGCTGTGCAAGAGATGGGTCAACACTCGCAATTGTTTTGATGACCTCAGCCAAGGTTCGATATTTAACTTGGGCACCACCAAATTGCTTGGGAACCGTAATAGCCCATAAGCCACTTTGTGAGAACTGTTGAATTTCGTTTAGAGGTAAACGGCGCTCTTTGTCTCGCTCAGATGCTTCTTGTGCAAACTCTTGAGCAAGTTGTTTGGCAAGCTCAATTGCCTCTTCATCAGAACGAATAATATGCGCATCTTTTGACTGCTCAAACACAGATAAAGGAACCGCCTGAGACCGCCCATGGGCCGAACTTAAACTTGTCATAACTTTTGTTATCTCTATTTTTATTTAACCTGTCATTCACATTACCACCAAAAAAACAGGCACTTTATAGATATTAAAGCTTTGTTTATGAAATGGATTTTCACAAGCTTTTCATATTTTTTACTATAAAAATAACATTTTGTTTTTCGAAAAATTTCTTACATGAGATAAACAATTTCATATAGGCTTTTTAAGCTTTGTCACCTATGATCAAAACTAGGCAATATTATGTTGTAGTCAATGAGGTATCGAAGATATGGCAAAGAATGCAAGTTCACCCGGCAAACGATTTATGAAACTTGCAGGAATGACCGCGAGCATTGCAACGAAAACCGTTTCTAACTCGATTCGAAACTTGACCGCAGATGAAGAGCAAAAGCTGGCTTCAAAAACTAAGCTATTTCAGGATATTGGTTTGCAAATTGCCGACACCTTAGGCGAAATGAAAGGTGCCGTCATGAAAGTCGGCCAAATTGCATCACAATATAAAGATATTTTCCCACCCGAGGTCGCTAAAGCAATTTCTAAGTTACAGCGCCAAGCTCCGCCTATGCCCTTTGCTGCTATTCAGCAACAAGTTGAACGTGAGCTTGGAAAGCCGCTGAATGTTGCCTTTAAATCTTTTGATCAAGAACCTTTTGCAGCTGCTTCAATTGGACAAGTTCACAAAGCTGTCTTGCCAAGTGGTGAACAAGTCGTGGTTAAGGTGCAATATCCGGGTGTTGATGAAGCCTGTGAAAGTGACTTAAAACAAGTACGTTTGGCACTTCGTTTAATGGGTGTGCTTAAAATTGATAAAAAGCTACAAGATCAGCTTTTTGCAGAGATTCAAGATAGTCTGTCAGCAGAGCTTAACTATGAAATCGAAGCTCAAAACCTTGAAGTTTTCAAAACATTCCATAGCCAGTTAGATGACAAAATTATCATCCCGACCGTTTATAAAGATTACTCTTCAAGACGTATTTTAACCTTGAGTCTCGAACAAGGTGATAGCATTGAAACTGCCAGCGCTTGGCCTATCGAAATTCGAAATACCATTGGACGCCGCTTGATTCGTGCTTTAGGTCAGGAAATGTTCTTTTTAAAACGTTTTCACTGTGACCCTCATCCGGGTAACTTTGCTTTCCGCCAAGATGGTAGTGTCATTATTTATGACTATGGCAGTGTTAAAACGCTCTCAAATGAAATCGTGCAGCACTTTAAATGCTTAGTAAATGCAGCTCGCCATGAAAATATTGAGCTAATCGAAACAGAATTATTTGAACTACATTCACTTGCTGAAAAAGGCAAATTCCCGAGTGATCTATATAAACTCTGGATTGAAGTATTATTACGTCCGCTTACCACCACTTATAATTTTGCAGAGAACTCATCACATCATGATGGCATGTTACTTGTGAAAAAATCTTTGAAGTATTGGGATGTCTTTAAACCATCACCAGATACTTTAATGGTCAACAGAACCATTTCAGGACATTACTGGAACCTGATTCACTTAAAAGTTCATGACAATCTAAACGATCTATTTGAAGAGCTTGTACCACCTTCTAACTAACTTAATTTACTGATCAGTGTAGCCTTTTATGGGTTACATTGACTTTTTAATTGTTATGTTATAACATTTCTTTAATCAAAAATAATTTAGGACAATCTCTCATGCGCAAAGATATTCATCCTGCTTATCAACAAGTGTTATTTCATGACACCAATGCAGACGTCTACTTCTTAATTGGTAGTACTCTTCAGTCTAAACAAACCAAAGAGTATCAAGGGAAAGTCTACCCTTATGTCACTCTTGATATTTCAAGTGCATCACACCCTTTCTACACAGGTGAAGTACGTCAAGCAAGTAACGAAGGCCGTGTAGCAAGCTTCAATAAACGTTTCGCTCGCTTTAATCGTAAGAGTTAATCTTGCGTTAAGATTTGACCAATACACTTAAATCATTGGAAGCCTAAGACTATCTCCTCCACTTAGGCTTCTTTTTTTATGTGCATTTTTTCGATCATTTCTAAACTGTGTATAAAAGAAAACTTATCCACAATTTGTCTAAAAACTCTTCTGATTTTTTTCAATAACTCCTCAATTTTTATAATTGCCAAGCTTTCAAAGCATGTATTCAATGCTATGCTTAACCCCCATTTGATAGGAAGTTTAAGATTATGGCACAAGAGTTACTTGCCCAATTACAAGCAGGCACAGCAAAATTTTCAGACGTTTTAGCTCATATTGAGGCACGTTACCAACATACTCCAACGGCTTTTCAAAATGGTGCGCAACATAACGCTGCTACTGAAAATCAAGGCAGTGCAAAAGTTTTCTCTTTTGCCAAGTTACAAGGGTTAGACCAAGCACAAACTTTAAGTTTATTTGCAGAACACTACGCATCTGTATTAGCTACCCCGGAGGGAACTGACCACCAAAATATTCGTCAGTTTATGCAAAATGGTTGGGATGGTGTGAAGTTTGAAGGTCAGGCTTTAACTGAAAAGTAATAGATTTAAATAAATAATAGAAACGACTTAATTTTTATTATGAGCACTGCCTTAAATGGAAGTGATATCCAAATGATGGATTGTATAGGCTAAGCTTACTTTTCAAGGATGAAAAGTAACAAAAATCCTTTGTTGCGCTGATGCTACATCCATGTAGCACAGCGAAACGACGGCATCCATGCCGTCTATCACGATAGTGAATGACTAATTATTAATTAAATTATTTAGTTAATCTCTTACATTCGATACGCGATAACGTCATTCGCAGCCTGCGTGGTGTCAATAAAAGATCGTTTTTGCAAAGCATAAGATAAATGGATTCAGTGAACAGGTTCTGCGAATGACAGATGCCTTTGGTTACTTTGGGCAAAACCAAAGTAACTTAATTAGCTGCTTCCATTAGATAACTCAACGATAAGACTCCGTCGTGAAAATCCTACCCAACACTCAACTTCGATGAGCTCTCACAACTTGAAATTATGGTCAATTCTTAAATATAAAAACTCAATGCCCCGCTACCCAATGATAAGTCGCCAAACCCAAACACGTAAAAATTAACGACCCAATTAAATGAATAGAAATAGCCAACATCGCCATGCCCAACTTACCACTTTGTAATAAAGTGACGATCTCAATCGAGAACGTTGAAAAGGTAGTTAAAGCACCACAAAAACCAGTAATCACAAAAAGCTTATAGTTCGGACTTAAATCACTTTGAGCAAAATAGGCAATTGCAAAACCAATAATAAAACCACCGACCAAATTAACAGTGACAGTACCAAGTGGAATCTGCGGGTAAATCGGGTTGAGTTTTAGACCCAAAAACCAACGCAACCATGCTCCTAGAACTGAGCCTAAAGCAATTGAAAGTAGAGAGTAATACATAGGACAACCCCCTTAGATAGACGCTAAAAGAGCAAAAAATAATGAAGGGAAATATGACACGGCGTACTCCAAAAAAAATAAGCAGAGTACGCAATAACCTACGTACCCAGCGATATAAATACATGAGGGCAACGTAGGCATCATTAGCCAATATGGCGGTTTTTCAAGGGAGGAATGCCATCTCCCTGTTTCAAGTATATTAGATCATCTAAAATTTGATTTAAACATACTTTTTAAATCATGGACGTTCAGCAAATTGTGGTAAATCATCCTGAATACATTCCCATTCCGCCTTAGAAGCAGCAAAAATATGCATTGTCGGCTTTTTGTCTAATACTGTATCAAGGGTCCCTATTCTTAAACGATATAATTCAGGCTGCGCATCACGAGAACTAATCAAAGGTGAGCCACATTCGCTACAAAACCAACGATACACCCCGTTCACAGCAAATTTTTTGACAAGGTTTTCACCTTGGGTAATTTTAAAATCTGCACTGTTGATTGGAGCATTGGTGGCAAATGCTGTTCCATTGGCTTTTCGGCAGCGTTGACAGTGACATTGAATAATATCTCCGATATCGCCCTTAATTTCATAGCGAATACCCTGACATAAACAACTTCCTTGATAAACTGGTGATGCTTGAGACATGTTCTCGTAAATCCTATTATTATTGATTGCTCAAAAATAACACTTTTCACATATCAAACATAGCACCAAATTATCCTGTTATTTCTCTAAAAATGAATGCACACCTTCACCAGCCGCTCGCCCTGTAGCAAAGCATGCTGTAAGTAAATATCCAC
Source organism: Acinetobacter sp. 22512 (assembly GCF_052044755.1). Lineage (NCBI taxonomy): Bacteria > Pseudomonadati > Pseudomonadota > Gammaproteobacteria > Moraxellales > Moraxellaceae > Acinetobacter > Acinetobacter sp. 22512. The sequence continues at coordinate 234,329 of NZ_JBQENP010000003.1, forward strand.
CCGTAGGCGCATCCCAATCGAGCATTTCACCACAGCAAAAAACACCTGAGGTTTGTGTAAGCTCTAAGCTTTGACTTAATGCATTCTGCTTAACACCACCAGCACAGCTAATCGCTTCTTCAATGGGTCTAAACCCTTCTAGCTTAATTTGGAGCGCTTTGATCTGCTGAGCCATAATCTCTGGTTGGCTCCATAGCGCTTTATCGACCACTTCTCTGATTAAGTTAATCTTGGCTGTGTCTAAGCCTGCTTTACGCCAAATATTGGTGAGCGATTGTTTTTTGCTAGCCTGTAATTTTTTAACTAACTGTGACGACTCTACATCAGGCAATAAATCTAAAAACAAATTTAAGCTTTGCCCTTGTTTCTGTTGTTCTCGTAAAGCACGTCCAAGTTTATAAATAACACCACTTTCTAACCCATAGTGAGTAATCACAATATCACCATGATTAACTTGGCTGGGTTCAACCCACGCATTGATACGTTTTAAAGGTTCACCAAAACAGCTTTCCATAAAAGCTGACCAAGCGTGCAATACGCCTGCATTACTCGCTTGAAAAGCTTCAATATTGGATTGATCCATCCATTGCTGCCAAGCACCATCACTACCTAATTGTGACCAAGACACAGCACCACAAGCCAATACTACTGCATCGTATTGCTGGGTAAAGGTATCAGTGCTTTGATTATTTTGGTTTTCTAAAGTTACCGTTGTGCCTTGCAAATTAATACAACGATGACGATAAAAGAATTTAACCTGCTGTTCTGCCAAACGTTTTAGCCAAGCACGCAGTAAAGGTGCTGCTTTCATTTCGACAGGAAAAATACGACCTGAAGTACCCACATAAGATTCAATTCCCAGACTTTTCATCCAATTTTGAATCCAGACTGCATCCCATTTTTCCACCCACGGTTTGAGCCATTCTACACGGTCATAGCGCTCAATAAATTGCGCTAAAGGTTCGGCATGCGAGATGTTTAACCCCGTTTTACCTGCCATGAGAAACTTACGCGCAGCTGAAGGTTTCTGCTCGTATACATCAATATCATAAGCATATTGGCTCAGTACCTCAGCTGCCATTAAACCAGCCGGACCTGCACCAATAATGGCAACCCGCTTATTCGCCATGCACTTGACCTTGTAATGGGGCAAACTCATCAAAACGTGTGCTGTAACCTTCAGGTTTAGTGATCACAAGCTGTTGGCAAAGTTCTCCACGTTCTAAATACTTAATTTCAAAATGAGTACGTGCAGATGTTTGAGCAATTTTTTCTTTTTGGTAAGGCAGCTTCCAGACATTAATTAATTGTTGTTCAGCTTCTTCAATATATTCAGGAATATTACTTGCCAAAGTAATGGTTCCACCTGTTTGCAGACGAGAGATTAAGAACTCAAAAAATGGCATATTCAACCAGCGCTGTGCTGGATTATGTGGTTCTGGGTTTGGATAGAGAATAAAGAAATGTTCAACTTGAGCAGGATGTAGTGCATGTACCACCCACGGCAAAGCATCTGCATGCACAGGGATTAAATTATCTCTTGGTTCCAGACCATGCTGTTTTTGCATTGCCAAGAATTTTTCTCGGGTTCGTTCAATTGCATACAATGTGTGCTGCGGCTGTTGCCCGCTAAAAAGCAAAGCATGTTTACCCTTGCCCGCTCCAATTTCTACACAAATCGGGGTATTTTCAATTTGGGTAAAATCGCGAGGCGCTTGCATACGTTGTGCTTGAAATTGACGAATCTGCATAATCACATCAAACTAAATAAAAATCGGCATAAGTCTAACAAGTCACCTGACTTTTGCCTAATCTATTTCTCTTCACTTTGAGGATATCGCTTTATGCCACGTACATTCCCCTGCCCACGTTGTGGTGAACCAAGTGTTTGGGAAGGTAACGAATTTCGTCCATTTTGCTCTGAACGCTGTAAATTAATTGATTTAGGTGCCTGGGCAAATGATGAATATAGACTGCCTACCCAAGATGCGCCTCAGCATGACAAGGGTAGTCAAAATGAAGATGATTACGAGGATTAACCCGCTTTACCTGCAACAAAAGGGTTAAATTGTTTCTCATAGCCAATGGTACTCATCGGACCATGTCCAGAAATAAACTGAGTATCATCTGGCAGACTAAAACATTCACGTTTAATCGATTCAATCAACTGATCGTGATTACCACGCGGGAAATCTGTTCTGCCAATTGAGCCTTTAAACAAGACATCACCAGTCCAAAGCAAGCCATGATTTTTATTATAGAAAATAACATGTCCTGGTGTATGACCGGGAGCAAAACGTACCTCAAACTCATCTTCGCCAAGTTTTAGCACTTCGCCACCTTCAAGCCATTGATCGACTTTTACAGGCTGTGGAATTGGAAAACCATAACGTGCTGAAACTTCCTGAATCATATCTAGCCAAAACTGATCTTCTTTATGTGGCCCAATAACTGGAACGTTCCATTCTTTGGCAAGCTCACCCACCGCTCCTGCATGGTCTAAATGCCCATGAGTGAGCCAAAGAGCTTTCACCTTTAAACCTAAGGCTTCAACTTCTTTCATCAAAACTGAAGCGTCACCGCCAGCATCAATCAAAACTGCTTCTTTTGTTTCACTATCCCAGACAAGGGAACAATTTTGGGCAAATGCAGTAACTGGAACAATTTTGACTTGCAACATAAGAACCTCTGGCTAAAACGCAATTAACGGTGGGCTAAGGTATAAGTAAGGGCATCAAGATTAGCCTGAACTAAACCTGCAAGCAAATCAATATGAGCCTGATCGCTATTTAAAGCAGGAATATAAGCATAGCTACCACCACCTGCTTCTTGAAACAACTCTGCATTTTGAATAGCTAACTCTTCAAGTGTTTCTAAACAATCGGCAGAAAAAGCTGGGCTTAATACCTGAACAGACTTAACACCTTGCTTCGCCCAATCTTGTAAAAGCTGATCTGTATAAGGCTTCACCCATTCTTGTTTTCCAAAACGTGATTGGAAGCTAATTGCCCATTCATCATCTTTTAAATGTAAGGCTTCAGCGACTAACTTTGCTGTGATGCGACAACGATCTGCATAAGGGTCGCCTTTGTCTGCATAAGGCTGTGGAATACCATGAAATGACATCAACAGTTTTTCAGGCTTACCATGTTGCTCTTGATAAGCTAAAACACTTTCTGCCAATGCCTGAATAAACATTGGATGCTGATAGTAGTCTTTGATAATTGTTAGACCTGGCAAGTTTCGCTGGGCTGGAATCCACTTGGCAAAAGCATCATATAACGGTGCTGTAGAAGTGGCTGAATATTGAGGAAATAAAGGCAATAAAATGACATGCTCTTGCGGGTTAGCTGCCAGTTTTTCTAAAACTGTATCAATACCGGGATTACCATAGGTCATCGCCGGTATCACGGTTAAATCAAACTGATTATTTTCTCGCTGCAAATAAGCCTGAATACGTTGAGTTTGCTCAAACACAATTTCACGCATGGGCGAATCTTTTGACCATACCGAAGCATAGGCATCTGCTACCCTTTTTGGGCGAAAAGGTAAAACAAACAGATTTAAAATAATCCACCAAATGAATTTCGGTATTTCAATTACACGTGAATCAGATAAAAACTGCTTTAGAAAACGGCGAACCGCAGGAACAGTGGCCTCATCCGGCGTACCTAAATTCGCTAAAATGACTGTGACTTTCGGTTTTTGTTCAAACGACATGTGTAAATGCCTTTCAATTCATCTTATGTCACTAATGTAACAGCTTTTATTGTCATATATAAATTGAATCGCTCTAAGCTTTTAATCGAATGCCCCGATGGCTCCATTTATAGCTAAGTAATAACTTTTGAGCTTTAGCTGTGACTTTCCATAAGCTATAGGATTGTTCAGTTTGAGTTGGAACAATCCAACCCTGTGACTGCATTTGCTTTTTAATCCGAAACAATGCCTTATGGTTAATCTGAGCGCAGGCAACAGCATGAACGCGAGGTAACTCCTGACGAGCATCTTCTAGGCCAGCCTGATTTAAATATTCATTTAAGCATGTCCCAAAATTCTCTTCTGGTGTAGCTGTTTCAAACTGCTTTGCCAATATACTTAACAACTGGGACCAAGTCATTTGTCGTTGTCGTTTAAGCTCTTTAAAATTGCCATCCTGAAATGCTTGAATTTGATATTCAAATGCAAAAATATCTTGGGGAGCAACTTCATTTACTTGAGCTGATGACTCTGTTAATTGCTGTTCTAACTGTAAAATTTTACTTTTTAATAGCTTGATTTCATCTTCTAAGTGATGAGCCTGATGAGCAGGCACCCAACCTTGTCCGATATACTGCTCCATGATTAAAGGCATATTTAAACGGACAGCCAACTCTAGTTCACGTGGAGTTTTAAAGTAAAAAATATGATTCACATCAAGTAATAACTTTTTTCTAAATACGAGAAATTTATCTTTAAGCTGTGGATGTGTTTCTTGTAAATGTATTTCACGACTTTCGGGCTGCTCATGCATGAAAACAATAATAGGTTTAGCCTGACTTAACGCATATTCATATTCTAAAGATAAATAACTCACACCAGAAATCGACTGCTCTCCATACTGGCTGCCTAAAAGTAGGATTACATAATCACATTCATCAATTTGTCGACGTGCAAGCGTAGTGGTTAGGGGTGTTCGTTGTTCTAATCCCCAAGCAAAGAAGCCCATCCCTACCAAGGTTTGAGACAAAACCATTCGCTCTGGCTGCATATCGCGGCCGGATGTTGAAATAAAAATCTGATAGCGTGTATCGAGCATAACAATACCCTTTCGCCCCATGATCTGTCCGTGACTTAATATCCGCCAAGATCATGAACCGCCCCAAATAAAATAATAAATCTAAAAAACACTACTTTCTAAATGATGCTAAAAGATCAGTTTAGATTATGAAGTGTCCAAGTTAACTCTTGTGGAATCATATGTTGTAAAACAGGTTGCAGTGCCTCAGCATTATTACCACTGACATAACATTCAATACGTGCAACATTCTGACCTATTTGGTCACATAATAACTCATTTTTTATTAAAATACGGGCTGTTTGTCGGGCAACTGCCAATCCAGAATCAACCAGTGTGAATTGGTTATCAAAAAGATGATGAATTGCTTGATTTAAGAAAGGATAATGCGTGCAACCGAGCACTAAATAGTCGGCACCTTGCTCAGCGGCGGGCTGTAAAACTTCTTTTAATGCCTTTAAACATATTTCACCCATTTGCTGACCTGCCTCTACACAAGGAACAAGTTCAAGGCTGGTTAAGGTCATCACCTTAACGCCTGCTGGAACAGCAAACTTCTCGACTACATCTTTAATAAGCTGGCCGCGAAAAGTAGCAGGCGTTGCCAAGACGGCAACCACTTTAGAACGTGTCTGTAATACTGCAGGTTTTAATGCTGGCACCAATCCAACAATTGGAAAGTGTTCACCATAATGCTCACGCAAATGATCAAGGCTAAATGCGGAAGCCGTATTGCAGGCTACGACTGCAATTTTACAACCTTGACGATATAGCCAATCGACTGCTCGAGCCGTGAGTTCTCTAATTTCTTCATCAGAACGTGGACCATAAGGCACGTAGGCAGTATCGGCATAATACACAATACGTTCATTGGGCAAATATTTGGCAATTTCTGCTGCAACTGACATTCCTCCAATTCCCGAATCAAAAATACCAATTGGGGCATCTGCTGATGCTTTAGGCATAGGTTCTAGCTCGGAAAATAAAGGTTGTATGGCGGTCATAGCTGTACTGAAGTGTCAGAAAATTTCACTCCCTAAAGCTTAAACCTCAAGTGCCTAATTGCAAGAGCAAATTACCACTTTTTAGCTCTAAAATGGTTTCACCTTTATCGTTTTCAATCAGTGTTCCATAGTTCACCAAATGATAGAAAGCCTGACGTTGAATCAGTGCATTAATTCCAAAACGGACATGCACATAAGGACGCAACTCTCCTGCATATTCACGCATAAAAATAGGATGTTCTGCATCAACCAAAATTACATCTTGGTTAGTGGTGGTCAGTTGTAAAAACTGCTCACCTGAAATTTCGACCTGATCTGCCTGATTGACTAATAAAGGTTCATCTTCAACTTCGATTTCAATTTGTTCTACAGGGGTTTTCAGGTAGAATTTGCCTTCTTCTTTCCATAGGACTTTGGTAAACAGATCTAATAGAGCTTGGCGCTTGATTAATTGACCTTCGTGCCACCATTCTCCATTGGATTTCACTGTCAAATCCATTTTGCCGCAATGCTTTGGATGCCACTGCTCTAAAGGTGGAATTGACCTTTTGTGACTTTGCTGTACACCTTTTAAGTATTGTGCAATGTTCATTAAGTTTTTATCATCAGATAACGGTATTTTTCCCATATCCGATGGTGAATTATTTTGATTTACCATAGTTTATGCCTTGCTGACGAAAAAATGTTACGACTCAGCCAATTGGCTAGATCATGGTTTAAAACTATACTAGCCCAAACGATAAAAGGCACAATAGCATATTTGCGCCTATGGATTAAAACACTCACGGCAGCACCGAATTATCTGAATATGACGGTTGCCACCTTTAAGTATTGAGGAGTCCTACATGGAACACATCGAACGTGAATCGATGGAGTTTGACGTTGTCATCGTAGGTGCAGGACCTGCAGGTCTATCTGCTGCGATTAAGATCCGTCAATTAGCGATTGAAAAAAACTTACCCGATCTTTCTGTTTGTGTAGTTGAAAAAGGCTCTGAAGTAGGTGCGCATATCTTGTCTGGTGCTGTGCTTGAGCCACGTGCCATCAATGAACTTTTCCCGAACTGGAAAGATGAAGGCGCGCCTCTTAATGTCCCTGTAACTGAAGACAAAACATTCTTCTTACTTTCAGACACCACCTCAAAAGAAGTTCCTCACTGGATGGTTCCTAAAACCATGCATAACGATGGTAACTATGTGATCTCGTTAGGTAACGTAGTTCGCTGGTTAGGTCAAAAAGCTGAAGAGCTAGAAGTTTCTATCTTCCCTGGCTTTGCTGCATCTGAAGTGCTTTATCATGAAGATGGTACTGTAAAAGGTATTCAAACTGGTGACATGGGTATTGGTAAAGATGGCGAACCAACGCATAACTTTACTCCAGGCTATGAGCTTCACGCTAAATATACCCTCTTCGCTGAAGGTTGCCGTGGTCACTTAGGTAAACGCCTAATTGCGAAATACAACCTTGATAAAGATGCTGATCCTCAGCACTACGGTATCGGGATTAAAGAGCTTTGGGAAATTGACCCAGCAAAACATAAACCGGGCTTAGTCATGCACGGTGCAGGTTGGCCTTTAGCAGAAACAGCTTCTTCAGGTGGCTGGTGGTTATACCACGCTGAAAACAACCAAGTGACTTTGGGCATGATCGTGGACTTGTCTTATGAAAATCCACATATGTATCCATTTATGGAAATGCAGCGCTGGAAAACTCACCCACTGATTAAACAGTATTTAGAAGGTGGTAAACGTATTTCTTACGGCGCACGTGCTGTAGTGAAAGGCGGTTTCAACTCTCTGCCTAAATTAACTTTCCCGGGCGGTTGCTTGATTGGTGATGATGCAGGTTTCTTAAACTTTGCAAAAATCAAAGGCTCACACACTGCCATGAAATCAGGCATGTTATGTGGTGAAGCTGTATTTGAAGCGATTGCTGCGGGTGTAGAAAAAGGCGGTGATCTTGCGATTGCACGTGTTACTGAAGGCGAAGATTTATTCGTTAAAGAATTAACTTCATACACTGACAAATTTAACAACAGCTGGTTAAAAGAAGAGCTTTATAACTCTCGTAACTTTGGTCCAGCAATGCATAAATTTGGTCAATGGATGGGTGGTGCATTTAACTTTATCGACCAGAATGTCTTTAAAGTGCCATTCACTTTACATGACTTGAAGCAAGACTTTGCTGCATTGAAAACTGTTGATGCAACAAGCTTTAAGCCAAACTATCCAAAACCGGATGGCAAACTTACATTTGACCGTTTATCTTCAGTATTTATCTCAAACACTGTACATGAAGAAAACCAGCCAGCTCACTTGAAGCTTACTGATCCTTCAATTCCAGTGAATGTGAACTTACCAAAATGGGATGAGCCTGCTCAGCGCTACTGCCCTGCTGGTGTTTATGAAATCATGGAAAATGATGATGGTTCTAAACGCTTCCAGATTAACGCAGCGAACTGTGTTCACTGTAAGACCTGTGATATTAAAGACCCATCTCAAAACATTACGTGGGTAACGCCTGAAGGCGGCGGTGGTCCGAATTACCCTAACATGTAATTCCTTGCGCCGCTTTAGCCGCGGCTCATATCCTAATATGTAATAAAAAAGCCCCGATTATTCGGGGCTTTTTTATTAGTATCCACTTATTGAAAAGGCGGTATTTTTGCTACGTTTAAATTAAAATTCTTTTTATAGAAAATAAATGTGCCTAATAAAAATAAGCCAAGAAAACCAAAGTTCCGCGCTAAATCGTAGTACCAAACCGATTTACCAAATAATAAATCAAGAATTAACATCAGCCCGAGAAACCTTGTATGCAAGATCAAACTCATCTTTATCTTTGGTTCAGGAGCAAAATATGTATTTCTATAACCGAGTAGAATTGAACCTAAAATAATAAGAATAGATATAATAATGATAGCAACAGTTTCAGATAGCCAAGAGATCTCTAAATGTAATAAACCAGCAATAGTGAAAAACCAAAGACAGATTAATAAGCTTCGTTTCACAAAATAATCATTCATTTTTATACGTCATTTATATACTTAATTTTATAAATTATATAACGATTCTTATTTGTAAAAAATTATCATTTCAAATTAAAGTTGAATTATTCATGGCTTCTAATCTTCTTTATTAGAAGCCTTATTATTCTATTAACCTTTCTTCACTAAATAATGAAATTCTTTATGACCATTTTCATCTAAGCGTTCTTCTTGCAACAACAACTCATGGCCTAAATGCATACAAAACTTAGGGATATCCCACGAGGTCGAATTATCTGTTGCGAAGACTTCAACCACATCCCCAGACTTAGATTTGCGGATGGCTTGATGCAACATCATGACAGGTTCCGGACAACGTAAACCACGCGTATTGAGTTGTACAGTAGGTGAAATGGGTTGCTCTGACATAACAAACTCGAACAAATAGAATTTTCACATTTTAGCATAAACAAATTACTGAGCTGTTAACTGTAACTGGCTTTTACATAACAATATACGTTTTGTCTTTTAGCTTGTTTTATAGATGCATAAGCATCTTTTCTTCGGTATGATCTGTGTATTCATTTGATACATTGAGTCTTTAGGAAAGATCATGCAAGAGGAACCAAGTCCGTCGTGGGGAATGCGAGGCTTACGAAAATGGTTAGGTACAGCGCCAGAAACCCGTGATGAATTATTAAAATTAGTCCAAAATTCACGCCGCTTTTTAGAACCCGATACTGTTGCTATGCTTGAAGGCGTTCTTGACCTTCCAGCTACAAAAATTCGTGAAGTCATGACGCCACGAACAGCAATGATCAGTTTACAAGAAGATGATCAATTACTTGATATTCTTGATGTACTGGTTGAGTCTGCTCACTCACGCTTTCCAGTCTTCTCTGCCGATCAGCCGGACAATGTTGTCGGGATTTTGCTCGCAAAAGATTTGTTGCCGTTTCTAACTGAACCGAATACCAAAGTCGATATTCGAGTTCTTATGCGCCAACCGTTATTTGTTCCTGAAAGTGCACGTTCCGATCAAGTACTACGCATGTTAAAACATACTCAGACTCACATTGCGATTGTGATTGATGAATATGGATCAACAGCCGGTCTCGTTACGCTTGAAGATATTCTTGAAGAGATCGTTGGTGAAATTGAAGATGAGCACGACACGGTCGATGAAGATGCTCAGTACATTGTTCCTGACAATGACCATACGGTAGCAAATGCGTGGATGGTGCAAGCACTTACACCAATCGAACATTTCAATACTGTTTTAGATGCTGATTTTTCTGACGATGAAGTAGAAACTGTCGGCGGTTTATTGCTTCAAGAGATTGGTCTGGTAAGTGATTTACAAGGTCAAACTGTTGAGCTTGGAAATTGGTTATTTACAATTGTTGAAGCAGATGCCCGCACTATTCATCTGATTCGAGCTGTACGTCAATGAGAGCATACTTTGAAAAGCTGTTAGATTCTTCGCAACAACAAAAACAGCTTCCTTTAATTTTTCCTTTACTCATTGCTTTATTTTCAGGTGCCGTGTTCAGTTTTTCACTGGCACCTTATTATTGGTGGTGGTTGGCAATTTTATCTCCAGCCCTACTCTATGCAACATTACATAAGCGCTCAGCTAAACAAGCCTTTGCCATTGGTTGGAGCTACGGCTTTGGTTTATGGTTTGTAGGCGCTTTCTGGCTCTATACTTCCATCCATGTATATGGCGATACCAATGCTTTTCTAAGCGTGTGTATGATTGCTATTATGGCCCTTGTGATGGGTTTATTTACGGCATTTCAGACATGGGTTTACCGACGATTCTTCCCTGAAACACCACTTACTTTTGCCCCGCTCTGGATTGTTTTCGAATGGGCAAAAACTTGGGTATTTACAGGTTTCCCATGGTTGTTTGTAGGTTACGCTTTTACGGAACGTTTACTCGATGGTTATGCACCGCTATTTGGTATTTATGCAATTTCCTTCGTCGTCATTGTATTAGCATGTGCTTTAGTCGAAGTTCTGCGTAAACGTATTTTTTGGGTTATCCCTTCTGCCCTATTGGTTTTGGGTGCATGGGGAGCATCGTATATTCAGTTTGTAAAACCTAAAGATGCCAAGCCGCTTAGTGTTTCGCTCATTCAAGGTAACATTCCACAAGATTTAAAATGGCTGACTGAATATCAAGTTAGAACATTAGAAATTTATGCTGGCTTGACACAATCTGAATGGGGTCGTGACCTGATTGTATGGCCTGAGTCTTCAATTCCGCTCTTCCAAACCGATATTGAACCGTTTTTGGATGCAATGGATGCACAAGCGAAAAAGAACCATACTGCATGGGTAACCGGAATTCCCTACTGGGATGTTGCAAAATCACATCAAGTTGGTAGCCCGCTGTATTACAACAGTATTATGGCCTCTGGCAGCGATTCAAGTGGACTCTATAAAAAGCAGCGTCTTGTTCCATTTGGTGAATATATTCCGCTGTCAGGTTTGCTTTCTTGGGTTTTACCAGCCATGCAAAATGATATTAGCATGAGCGGTTTTACACGTGGTGAGAGTGACCAAAAACCACTTTTAATTAAAGGACATGCGCTTGCTGCTGCAATTTGTTATGAAGTGGCTTACCCGAACCTAACACGTCGTAATGCAGAAGATAGCGACTTTTTGGTTACTGTATCGAATGATGCTTGGTTTACGGGTACTGCTGGGCCTTGGCAACATTTACAAATGGTGCAGATGCGCGCTAAAGAAAATGGCCGCTGGTTTATTCGTGCAACCAACACAGGTGTAACAGCGTTTATTGATCAAAATGGTCATATCACTGAACAAGCACCAATCGATAAAGAGTTTGTCTTGAGAGGTGATTTACCAGCCATGCAAGGCCAAACTCTTTATAACCGTTTAGGTGATTATCCAATTTTAGGATTCGCGGTCTTACTGCTGATTTTAGGTTGGGTTTATCGTCCGCGTAAAGTTGACGTTTCTTTTAAATCTCGTCGCTAATTTACAATAACTTTGTACCCAGAGGCACTTCAAACTCTGGGATACAAAGTGCGACATCACCATCTGCATTATGAAATCCTGTCACCAAACATTCTGACTGAATAGGCCCTATTTGTTTTTTAGGGAAATTCACTACAGCAACGACTAATTTACCCACCAAATCTTGTGGTTGATAGAGCTTGGTAATTTGTGCACTTGATTTACGCACTCCCAACTCTTCACCAAAATCTACATGCAAAATATAAGCAGGTTTACGTGCCTTTTCAAAAACCTCGGCTTGAATAATTTTACCAACGCGAAGCTCTACTTTTAAAAAATCATTCCAATCGATTTGTTCCATTTCATATTTCTCATGTTCTTAAATTGCTGATTTGAAGCATATAATATGTACAAATGAAGAAACACCCTGTTTTTAAGTCCAGTTAAAAAATAAAACGTAGATGTTGAGTCTACGTTTTATCTAAAAATTTAGTTTTAAAATATTATTAAAAAGCAATCGATAGTTGCAGAGATAAATATGCAACTAAACTCGATAAAAAGACCATGGGTACATAACGGTAAGCTTTAAAAAGGAATTGCTCATATTGAGTAGAGATTTGTTTAGCTTGCCAGACACTCGCTTTTAATGCTGTAAAGAAGCTCACCATTAACCATGCACTCACAATACTTAATGCGAAGAAACCAATCATGATTTGGCTACTTCCCTCTGTACTCAGCCATAACTTTAATGACACTTCAGCAATCGGTAATAAACCCAAAATCAATAGGACAGACTTGAGCATTACCCAATGAAACTGAGTCAGTTCATCTAATATGAGAAATGCTTTCATTTAATCTCTCCTTTTAATTGAATAAAGTGCTTTTTAGTTATTATGCAAAGCTTTCGTTTAAATATATAGCTTATTTTTCTCTACATTTTAACTTTCTTGTAACTATTAAATATGGGAATAATTCTTATTATAAATCTCAAACATTGATATTAACTTTAATTTATATTTTTCAGTTAGTTATTATATTTTTCTGATTGAGAGAGATTATCAATTCGTATTTATCATTTTAACTGTTTAACTGAATTGATAATCTCCATTACATTTTAATTAAGGTTGATAATAAATATCTGCATCATTACCTTCACCGCCTTCTTTGCCATCTGCTCCAAATGAGTACAAATCAAAAGCTCGCCCATCTGCCCCAGGAATGACATATTGAATATCATTTTTCCAGCTGTCTTTAGGATAACCACCTTTTACATAGCCACCTGGCATCCAGTTTTTCGCTGTAGCTGGCTGGTTAACCAAAGCATCTAGCCCACCTTCTTGCATGGTTGGGAAATGGCCATTATCGAGCTTGTACTGATCTAAAGCACCCGCCACACCCTTTAATGCAATTTGAGTTGTATCAATTTTAGCTTTTTCACTACGCCCCATGACATTTGGTACGATTAAAGCTGCTAACACACCTAAAATTACAATCACGACCATGACTTCAATGAGGGTAAAACCTGAGGCACGCTTCATTCGAGCACCGCTCGAACGTACCGCAAGTCCGAAAGCTACGCTTGAGGAGCAAATATCTGATAGAGAGCTATGCTCGGAATGGCACGTTGGCTCAAACTGATTTGAAACCGCAGATTCACTATGTTGTTCCATCGCTGTTTCGCTTTGAATATTTTTTACTTTCATCATTATCTCTAATATCAAAGTTATTAAATCATATTGTTCATATTTACGATTGGCAGCATAACCGCGATTACAATAACCAGTACAATGCTTGCCATTAAAACCAGCATAAGCGGTTCAAGTAATGCCAGTAAGGTTGAAATAAATGTCGTCACCTCACGGTCTTGCATGGTCGATGCTCGTTCTAACATTCTGTCAAGCTCGCCTGATGCCTCTCCACTTCGAATCATTTGTACCATCATTGGTGGGAAATAACCACTGCGCTCCAGTTGCGTACCTAAGTTACCCCCCTCTGTCACTCGCTCAGCCGCATGAGCAATTGAGTCGCGGATAACCCAGTTGTTGGTCACTGCTGCACCAATTTTTAAGGCATCGACCAAAGGGACACCTGAACGGGTCAAAATAGATAAGGTACTAGCAAAGCGTGCAGCATTAATACCACGTGACAGTTTACCGAATAATGGCAATTTGAGTGTTAATCGATCAAAAGCATAATGTCCAGCAGTGGTTTTTAAAAACCGAACGAATGCGATAACACCTACCACTGCAAAAAGAATAATAAACACCCACGCATGTCGAATAAAATCGCTGGCTTTCATTAAAGCGACTGTAATCCACGGGAGAGCATCTTTATTTTGATCAAAAGTTTTTACAATCTCTGGCACAACATAAGTCATTAAACCCATCACAATACCAAAAGACATCAGCATTAAAATGATTGGATAAATCATGGCACCCTGAACTTTCTTTTGCATGGCAAAGCGGTTTTCAGTGTAATCCGAAAGCTGATCTAAAATGAGATCTAAATGTCCCGAGCGTTCACCAGCAGCCACCGTTGCAATATAAAGGTCAGGGAAACGTCCAGATTGTTGCATACCTTGTGCGAGTGAATGCCCTTCTAAGACTCGAGAACGCACAGATAATAAAAGATTTTGTACATGTGTTTTTTCGCTTTGCCTACTCACGGCGCGCAAAGCTTCTTCAAGTGGAATAGCAGCTGCAACTAAAACCGAAAGTTGTCTGGTCATGAGCGCCAAATCGTAAGCACTGAACTTTTTTTGGAATAACCCCTGACTCTGATGTTTATCTTTTTGTTCAACAGGATCGACACTAATGGGAGTCCATGCTTTATCGCGTAATTGTTGGCGAATCTGGCGCGCTGAGTCTCCCTCAAGCACCCCTTTTTGCTGCTTCCCTGAAGCATCAATGGCAGTAAATTGATATGCAGGCATGGTAATGTTCTAATTTTCCAAAAATAATAGTCGCTGCTGTTGCATCTATGCTACGCAATCATTCATATTCGTTCTATAGCCTGTGTAGAATACTCAAGTCCTCTTCACGACGCTATGCCGTTTTTTAAAATTGACGAAATGAGCCTCTATGACCATAACGCCAAAGCCTGATTCAGTTGTTTATCGTGTGCGTGTAGCCGTACCTGTACATCTGTACGACACTTTTGACTATACACTCACCCAAGCACAATATGAACGGGCTCATGTAGGCTCACGCGTCGCTATTTCATTTGGGCGCCAAAACCTGATTGGCATCATTACTGAAAAAGTTGATCCAAGTGAATCATTTACAGGCACCTTTCAGCTTAAAGCCATTTCTGACCTTTTAGACGAACAGCCTATTTTAGATGAACAAGTTTTAAGTTTATTGACATGGTCGGCTCAGTATTACCAATTTCCAATTGGCGAGGTCATGCAAACCGCCCTACCCGCATTATTGCGTCAGGGCAAACCAATGGATGTTTTGTTCCATCTTTGGAAAATCACGCCATGTGATAATGTTGAAGCACTTCTTAAACGCTCTGTTAAGCAACAAGACGCGTATCAAATTTTAAAGTTACATCCTGCCGGAACTACAGAGAATATTCTTAATCTAAGTGGTGTAGAAACGGCTACGCTTAAAGCACTTCAAAAGAAAGGACTGGTTGACTGTACGCTTGAACCACACGACTTTAGCCCATCGCCTGTTCAATTGGCACAAATGCCGCTCACGCTAAATGAAGACCAAAAGAAAGCAACTCAGCACGTCGTAAACGCGCAGCATCAATACCAAGCCTTTTTATTAGATGGTTTAACAGGAAGTGGTAAAACTGAAGTTTATCTGCACATCATGCACGAGGTTCTAAAGCAAGGTAAACAAGTACTGGTGTTAGTTCCAGAAATTGGTTTAACCCCTCAAACGATTTCTCGTTTTAAGTCTCGTTTTAACTGTGATATTGCTCTATTACACTCAGGCTTAAATGACTCCAAACGCCTACAAGCATGGCAACAGGCCCAGACTGGTAAAGCATCTATTATTTTAGGAACACGCTCTGCGATCTATACGCCACTGCCACGTTTGGGCTTAATCATTTTAGATGAAGAACATGACCTCTCTTATAAACAGCAAGAAGGTTTCCGTTACCATGCACGTGATGTCGCACTGTACCGAGGTCACTTACAAAACTGTCCAGTTATTTTAGGTTCAGCAACACCGAGCATCGATAGTTATTATTTGGTCGAAACTGGTAAATTAACTTCACTGCAACTTAACCAACGTGCAGGCCATGCGCTTTTGCCTAAAATGCATTTGATTGACCTTAAAATTGTCAAAAAGCAACATGGAATTAGCCAACCTCTTATTGAGCAAATCAAGCATACGTTAGCAAGAAAAGAACAGGTTTTAATCTTTTTAAACCGTCGTGGCTATGCACCTGTACTGGTCTGTGAAAGTTGTGGGTGGCAAGCAAATTGTCCACATTGTGATGCACATTTTACGTTGCACACTCAGCCTTATTCTTATTTACACTGCCACCACTGCGGTACTGTTCATCGCTTACCCGATCACTGCCCTGAATGCCAGCAAAAAAGCCTAAAAACCCTAGGTGCTGGAACAGCTAAGGTTGAAGAGCACTTACAAGAACTATTTCCAGACTATGATGTGATTCGGGTTGACCGTGACAGCACCAGTCGTGTCGGTAGCTGGCAAAAAATCTATGATCGGATTCATCAAAACAAACCAACAATTTTGCTTGGCACTCAAATGCTGGCAAAAGGTCATCATTTCCCACACGTGACTTTGGTTGCCATTTTAGATATTGATGCGGGGTTACTTAGTGTCGACATCCGCGCGCCAGAACGTACTGCGCAGTTAATTGTACAAGTCGCTGGACGTGCAGGTCGTGGTGAACACAAAGGCCATGTTTATTTACAGACCTTAAGACCAGATCACCCTTTACTAACCACGCTCATCGAAAAAGATTATCGGGCGGTTGCTAAACAGACTCTTGCGGAACGTAAAGTCGCATTGCTGCCACCTTATCGTTATGCAGTACTGATACGTGCAGAATCTAAAGATCGTGACTATACCTTACATTTTTTAAATGAAGCGGCGGAACAATTACGCCAAATTGCAGGTGAAATTGTTGATATTTGGGGTCCAATTCCAGCACCGATGGAACGTAAAGCTGGGCGCTACCGCGCCCACATGGTGATTTTATCTGCTGACCGTGCTCGCCTACATTTTTACTTAAGGCAATGGTGGTCACAATTGGTTCATGCACCACGGCAGCATCAACTTCGGCTATCAATTGATGTTGATCCGCAAGAATTTAATTAGATGATTTGAATATCATGGTGTGAAGAAGCCTTTTTGGCTTTACACTTAAAAGAGACTAATACATTCGAGGCAATGAATGTCATTCTTACTGCAAGCAACAATTTTTCTTGGAGCTTCTCTGATTTTAGTCCCTCTTGGCAAGCGCCTAGGGATAGCAACAGTTTTAGGTTATTTATTTACAGGAATACTTCTGGGCCCTAGTGTTTTAAATATTGCACATGACCCTGAAGCGATTATGGAACTTGCCGAATTTGGCGTTATCTTATTAATGTTCCTGATTGGTTTAGAGTTACGCCCCCAACGTTTATGGGAAATGCGTGACTCTATTTTTGTAATGGGAAGTCTGCAAGTCCTCACTAGTGGGGCTATTCTTATGCTGATCGTACTATTACTCTTTCAACAGCAGCTTTCTGTCAGCTTTGTGATTGGTTTTGCCCTTGCGCTTTCTTCTACAGCTTTTGTATTACAACTTCTGACCGAAAAGCAGCAACTCAATACGACTTATGGTCAGCAGTCTTTTTCCATTTTACTTTTCCAAGATATAGCGGCTATCCCCTTACTTGCCATTATTCCATTATTGGCAGGAACAGAATCAACCCATCATGGGGTGGCTTATTTTGCGGCTATCATTGCAACATTTACTGGTCTATTTATGTTTAGCCGCTATGTGATGCGTCCCTTCTTCCGCTTTGTTGCTAAAAGTGGAGCGACTGAACTTATTACAGCAGTAGGATTATTTATTATTCTTGCTGTTGTGTTGCTTATGGACACTTTAGGGATTAGCACCACATTAGGTGCATTCCTTACAGGTGTATTATTAGCAGATTCAGAATTTCGCCACGAAGTTGAAGCGAGTATTGCACCGTTTAAAGGTTTATTGCTTGGCTTATTCTTTATGACCGTCGGCATGACTACACAGCTGTCACTACTCATTGAAATGCCTTTGCTTATTATTGGTGGTGCAGTCGGCTTATTACTCATCAAAACGCTGATATTGACCGCCATTGCCCGCTATAAAAAATACAGTTGGAATAACAGTTTACTTTTAGGTACTTGCTTAGCACAAGGCGGAGAATTTGCTTTTGTAATTTTGAGCCTTGCAAAAAGTGAGAAGGTTTTAACTCAAGCTATATTAGAACCAGTGACCCTGATCGTAACGTTGTCGATGGTACTTACTCCAGTAATTTACTGGATTATGGCAACTCAGGTTATTCCTTTGTTTAATAAAGAACGTCCACCTGAGTATGATGAAATTCCTCAGCAGGATAATCCGATTATCATTGCAGGTTTTGGTCGATTTGGACAAATCATCGCGCGTATTGCCCGCCTACAACATTTAGGTTTTACTGCAATCGACAACAATCTTCATCAAGTGGACTTTGTTCGTCGCTACGGCGGCAAGCTCTATTATGGCGATGTGACCCAGCCCGATTTACTGCGCTCTGCCGGTATTGAAAAAGCTAAAGTCTTTATTTTAGCAATCGATGATGTTGAAGACTCCATGAATGTTGCACGTCATCTTAGATTAAATTATCCAAACTTAAAGCTATTAGTCCGTGCTCGTGACCGCCACCATGTCCATCTTTTAAGAGATTTAGGTGTTGAATATATTTGGCGTGAAACGTATTTATCTTCATTAGGTATGGCTTATCGCGCTTTACGAGAACTCGGAATCTCTGATGAACAAGCCTATAACAATATCGAAATCTTTCGGGATTATGATGAGAAATTGCTCATACAGCAGCAAAGTATTTATACTGATGAACAGAAGATTTTTGAAACACATCGTAATGCCTTAGCCGAACTTGAACATTTGTTTGAAAGTGATGCGCAGCAACAGGCTACATCAAAACATGATGTTAATTTAAAGCGTCATTTACAACCAAATCGCATCGACATTACAAGAGATCATCTAGAATAACTTGAGATTTCAGAAAATGGCTATATTAAGGACTTATTCACATTGCCTAAATAATTGGACAATGGGCACAAAGCTGCCCCTGTCCGGCTTGCGGCTTAGCTGCATTTCCTGAGCTTGATTAAAACGAAATAGTTATACTCTGCTTAGGGCCCTGGAGAATATTATGTCTGATTTACGCCAACGCTTTTATATAGAGAACTTTCCAGTACGTGGAGAAGTAGTTCATCTAGAAGAAGCCCTACAAACTATCTTAGCTCAACGTGACTATATGCCTGCGGTTAAAATTCTGCTAGGTGAAATGTTGAGTGCGACTGCATTACTTGCAAGTACACTAAAAATCAAAGGCCGTATCAGCTTGCAAATCCAGGCTAGCGGTACCTTCAAATGGGCGATGGCTGAATGTAACCATTTAGGAGAGGTTCGTGCTTTAGCCGACTATGAAACCGACCCTCGCTTTGTTGAAGCAACAGACAGCAGTACAGTTCTTGGCGCTTTAGTTAATCCGGTTTTATTTATTAATATTGAACCGGAATTTGGCGAACGTTATCAAGGGATCGTGCCGCTTGATCAAGTGACTTTAGCAGGTTGCTTGATGCAATATTATGATTTGTCTGCACAAATTCCAACTCGTATTGTGTTGGCAAGTACAGATAAACGTTCTGGTGGTTTACTGATTCAACTCTTACCACGTCATGATGAAGAAGAGCAAAACTTGGTTGATGAAGATTTATGGCCACGTTTGACAATGTTGACCGAAACATTAAAAGCTGAAGAGCTTACCAATTTAGATGCAAATGAAATCTTATATCGTTTATATAACGAAGAAGAAGTTCGTTTACCAGAAATTGAAGCATTAAAATTTGGCTGTACATGTTCAAAAGAACGCTGTGCAAATGCCCTGATTCAAATTGGTGTAGACGCTGTTCATGAAACCTTAGAACAGCAGAACCCGATTCGTATGGACTGTCAGTTCTGTAATACGCAATATACCTTTACCGCTGAAGAAGCTTTAGCGTTATTTGGTGAACATTTAAGTTAATATTTTAACTTTATAAAAAGGCGGTTATACCGCCTTTTTTATTTAGCTGTATTTTTTGATGATAATTTTCAACATGTTAATTTAAATAGGATAATATAAGACTACTTTATAGCCTAATAAATAAGATGCCTAAATACCATGAATTATTTTGATTATTTTCTCTTTATTTTTAGTGTAGTTATCATGATTGCGACCCCTGGCCCTGTCATGATTTTAGTTGCAAGCGCTGGACTTAAAGGAGGCTATAAAAAAGCACTGGAAACCATTTTTGGTACAAACCTAGCATCCCTTGTTTTAATTTTTATTTCAGTACTGGTTTTAAAAGGAGTACTAAGTGTTAATGATAGTTACCTCAATATCATTCGTATTTTAGGCTGCTTATATATTGGTTATTTAGGTTTTAGTATTCTCAAAGAAGTGATTCAGGCCCCTCATCCAGAAGCGATACAAACAGTTTCAGCACAAAATGGCGGCTTTAAAAAAGGTTTTCTTGTTGGTATTTCAAACCCAAAAGATATTATCTTTTTCTCGGCTTTCTTTCCGCAATTCGTCTCTATTACTCCTCAATTAAATTTAAGTTTAACCCTACTTACGCTGACATGGATCGTTTTAGACTTCCTCACCCTATCTTTGGTTTATATCTTTTTCCGCCGCCTTTCTAACAGTCATTTATATCCAAAAATATTGGGTCTATGTGGTTTATTACTTTTACTGATTGCCCTTTACGGCTTGTATCAGAGCTTTATCTAATTCATTAGAGGTATGGTCTAATTTGTCTATGCCTCTTCCTATTAATTTAATTTCGTAATAGAACAACTCTTATACAATCTAGCTTATTGAAAACTCTAAAAATCGTTTCATAATGAAATAAACAACACCATCGTGATAAAACATTATGGCAAAAAATTATTATGAAGAATTAGGGGTTACACGCAAAGCCTCTGCTGATGAAATTAAAAAAGCTTATCGAAAATTAGCCCGTAAATATCATCCCGACATCAGCAAAGAAAAAGATGCAGAAGAAAAAATGCAGGCCATTAATGTTGCCTACGACACATTAAGCAATGCGGATAAAAAAGCCGAATATGACCAAATGTTAGATCATCCTCAAGGTTTTAATAACTTTGGTCAAGGTGCTGCACAAGGTGGTTTTGATGGAACACAGTTTTATCGTCAAGGTTTTACAGGCGGTGAACAAGCAGACTTTAGCGGTTTTGAAGATTTATTTGGACGCTTTGGTGCAGGCTTTGGCGGTGGCCAACAACAATATCAAAGACAACAACGTAGTTATCGCGGTGAAGATCAACATGCCAGCATAGAGGTTGATCTTGATATTGCCTATCATGGTTCAACCCAGCAAATTACTCTGCAAATTCCAACCATGAATGCTTATGGTGAGCCTGAAGTTCAACGTAAAACTTTACAGGTAAAAATACCAAAAGGCATGAAAGAAGGTCAGCAAATCCGCTTAAGTGGGCAAGGCCAAAGTGGGATTAATGGTGGTGCCAACGGCGATCTTTATATTGAAATCCAGTATAAAGATACAGATCGTGTTCATGTCGAAGGCAGTGACGTATATCTGACTGTAGATGTAGCTCCATGGGAAGCAGCATTAGGCCAAGGTATTGAAGTAAAAACACCAGCAGGATCTTTACATGTAAATTTACCTAAAAATGCAAAACAAGGACAACAGCTACGTTTAAAAGACAAAGGGATACCAAATAAAACGCCAGGGCATCTGTATTTAATT
Source organism: Acinetobacter sp. 22512 (assembly GCF_052044755.1). Taxonomy (NCBI): domain Bacteria; kingdom Pseudomonadati; phylum Pseudomonadota; class Gammaproteobacteria; order Moraxellales; family Moraxellaceae; genus Acinetobacter; species Acinetobacter sp. 22512. Next base: position 256,103 of record NZ_JBQENP010000003.1, read on the forward strand.
TTAAATATTGTATTCCCGCCTGCAAATTCTGAAAAAGAAAAAGAAGCGTATCAGCAACTGGCAGAAGCATTTGCTTCATTCGAACCTCGTTCATCTCATTAGGGAGCAAGATCATGACAACCATTCACTATCGAGAAATTGTATATGACGGCCATACCTTTAGTGCAGAGGTCGTTGATGAACAATCGACTTTTGATTTACAACAATTTGCCCAAGCTTGCGGCCAAAGTCCTGACTGGATTCTTCAGCTCATTGAATATGATATTTTATCAGTCGAGAACACACCTGAAGCACACCAGTTTATGGGCGAAGATGTCGCACGTGCACGTAAAGCGTATCGTCTACAACGTGACTTTGACGCAAGTTTGGCGGCAGTTGCTGTGATGTTAGATTTGATTGATGAAGTGCAACAACTTAGAAAACAGTTGAAGCATTTTCATTAGATTAGATAGTCACGACGGAGTCCTACTGGCACTCCCTATCTATTTCATCAGTTAATTACGTTACTTTTGTTTTGGCAAAAGTAACCAAAACCATTGTCATCCACAAAACCTGTTCACTACTTTCATTTAAAATATTACTTTGCAAAAACAATAATTTTTAAATTATGGGCAGGTTGTGGATGACGCTTAGCTCAAGCAAATTTGGAAAAAATTCAATAAAAATTGAAGAATTATTTCAACCGAGTAATCTTTTCCACTTCCTTCAAAGTCTGCTTAATCGGTTCATATTCCAAAAACCAGAACAAATTCATCCGATCCTGACGATGTTGTTGAGCCAATAAATCAATCACACTTTTTTCACCGCGCCCTACCAAATGTTGTCGATAGAAGTAATAAAGCAAGAAAATCGTACTTAGCAGCATGACACCCAGCATAATCCAGAAACCTACTGGTGACTTAAGCCCTGGAATAAACTCAAAGTTCATTCCATAAATACCCGTTAAAAGAGTAAGCGGTGCAAATACGGCAGTAATAATGGCAAGAATACGCATATTCTCATTGGTCTGGTTTGCAATTGCTGAGAAGTGCAAATCAATCGCTGACTGAATAGCGCTACGTAAACGTAAAGTATGTTTTTGAATACGTTCGACATGACTCATTAAATCATTCAAACGAACTAACAGAAGATCTTGAGAATTATGTGTCTTCTCACCAATAACATGATGATAGTTTTCTACAATTTCATCTCGAAACTCTTGTAAGGTTTCGATTTGCTCTTCGCATAAATTTTCAACCTGCTGAAAGGCCATGTTTTCATGAAACAGCTGATGCCATTGTTTAAAACGGCGATTACCTTGCAGCAATTGCTGTTGCCAATGCTCGACCCTTCTAGTCAAAGGTGAACGGATATCAAGGTAGCCATCCACCATACTATTAAGCAGTCGTAAACATAAATCTACAGGTGAATTAGGCAGCTTACGGGTTTTGTTTTGTTCTTCCAAAGTTTTACATAAAATATTTTCGAGACGTTGAATATAGTTTTCAATCGACTTATTGCCCTGCTCACGAACACTAATCAGAACTTTAGGAGTAAAAATAAAGCTAATCGGCGTGGTTGCTAGGCCAAATACACTCTCATGGGATTCCCCATTTTTAATTTCATCATCAGGTGTAACGAGCTTTCTAAAAATAAGCAGGTCATATTCTTCAAGCGTATCAAATGCACAAGGGTGCTCAATATTCGCAATATCTCGCATATGAAATTCATTAATAACCACACCTGAAAGCTGCTGAATCTTTTGTTGCCATTCTTCGTTATGGTTCACCACATCAGCTCTGACACTATCAATCCAGAAAAACTCCAGAATGTGTTCATTATGCTGTTCACGGCTTAAAAAGACATAACCGTCAGCTTGATGGCGATAAAAGTAATAAACCTGCATACCACAATGATCTGTTTTTGTATTACTTGCATCATGCCATAAAAAAGTCCGCATCAAGCGGACTTTTTCATGTCACTAGAACAATTATGCTTGTTCAATGTCTTTCATAGTCAATTTGATACGACCACGATTATCAACATCAGCAACTTGTACTTTCACTTCCTGACCTTCTTTAAGAACATCAGTTACGTTCGCAATACGTTCATTTGAAATTTGCGAAATATGAAGAAGACCATCAGTACCTGGCATGATATTTACAAACGCACCGAATTCTACGATACGGATTACTTTACCGTCATAGATCTTACCTGGTTCAACTTCAGCAGTAATTGCTTGAATCTTAGCAATTGCAGCTTTAGCAGCAGCTTTAGTTTCACCAAATACGCGAACTGTACCGTTGTCTTCGATATCAATTGCAGCTTTAGTTTCTTCAGTAATTTGACGGATAGTTGCGCCGCCTTTACCAATAACATCACGGATCTTGTCTGGGTTAATGTTAATCACTTCAAACGTCGGTGCATGAGCACTGATTTCAGCACGAGCACGTGAAATGACTTTATTCATTTCGTTTAGGATGTGCATACGACCAGCAAATGCTTGGTTTAATGCAACTTCCATGATTTCTTCAGTAATACCTTCAATCTTGATGTCCATTTGAAGCGCAGTAATACCGTTTGCAGAACCTGCTACTTTAAAGTCCATATCACCTAAGTGATCTTCATCACCCAAGATGTCAGAAAGTACTGCGAAACGCTCGCCTTCTTTCACTAAGCCCATTGCGATACCCGCAACTGGTGCTTTAAGCGGAACACCTGCATCCATAAGTGATAATGAAGCACCACATACAGAAGCCATTGAAGATGAACCGTTAGATTCAGTAATGTCAGATACAATACGAATTACATACGGGAAGCGGTCAGCAGCAGGAAGAACTGCTTGAACACCACGACGTGCTAAACGACCGTGACCAATTTCACGACGCTTAGGACCAGATTCACGGCCTGTTTCACCTACAGAGTATGCAGGGAAGTTATAGTGCAACATGAAGTTGTCAGTTTTAGTACCAGCAAGGGTATCAACCATTAACGCATCACGAGTATTACCCAAAGTTGTTGTTACTAACGCTTGAGTTTCACCACGTGTAAATAAGGCAGAACCGTGTGCACGATCTAATACGCCAACTTGAACGTCGATAGCACGAACAGTTTTAGTATCACGACCATCAATACGTGGCTTACCTGACAAGATGTTGTCACGTACTGTACGGTATTTAAGGTCTTCGAATAATTCGTTTACTTCATCAGCAATACCAGTTTCGTCATTTTCTGGAACGAACTGAGCTACAGCTTCTGCATAAAGTGCATCAAGTGCTGCGTAACGATCTTGTTTAACCGCAATTGTATATGCTTCAGAAATTTTAGCTTCGAAAGCTGCTTTTAATTGCTCAAGAAGAGCTTCGTTTTTAGTTGGAGCAACCCAAGTTGACTCAACAGCACCAGCAGCGGCAGCAAATTCTTTAATCGCTTGAATTGCAATTTGCATTTCGTCATGACCGAAAAGAACAGCACCCAGCATTTGGTCTTCTGAAAGTTCTTTCGCTTCAGATTCAACCATCAATACAGCAGATTCTGTACCTGCAACCACAAGGTCAAGGTCACTTTCTTTCAACTGTTCGAAGTTCGGGTTAAGAACATATTCACCGTTGATTAAACCAACACGTGCACCACCAATTGGACCACGGAAAGGAGTACCAGCAATAGACAATGCTGCTGATGTACCAAGCATTGCTGCAATGTCAGCATCCATAGTTTTGTCAGAAGAAACAACTGTTGCTGTTACTTGGATTTCGTTGAAGTAACCTTCTGGGAACAACGGACGAATTGGACGGTCAATAAGACGTGAAATTAAAGTTTCAGCTTCAGAAGCACGACCTTCACGCTTACCGTAACCACCAGGGATACGACCAGCTGCATATTGTTTTTCTTGATAGTTCACTGTTAACGGGAAGAAGTCTTGACCCGCTTTTGCTTTAGGCTGAGCAACAACTGCAACTAAAACAGTTACGCCACCCATAGTGATTAAAACTGTGTTTGCTTGACGTGCAACGCGACCCGTTTCTAAAACGACTTGATGTTGACCGAATTGGAATTCTTTACGAACGATATTAAACATTGACATGTATTGTATTTTCCTAATTTTATTCTAGTGAGACCCCTAAGGTTTGGCATTCAGACTACACCGATTGGTAGATAAATGACAAAGCTTAGAAGCCATCACACTAGATCAATTATTTAAAATAAGTTAAACGCAAAGAAGGAGCGCACAAGCGCCCCTTCTAAAAATCACTTAACCTAACATTAAGTGAAACTCTCTTTTCAGCGATAAAGCATTGCGACATGCGAAATAGCGAAAACAAAGTAAAAATCGAATTAACGACGTAAACCTAAAGCACCGATCAAAGCAGTGTAACGACCGTGGTCTTTACCATTTAAGTAGTCGAGCAATTTACGACGTTGGTTAACCATACGGATCAAACCACGACGGCTGTGGTGGTCGTGTTTGTGAGCTTTGAAGTGACCTTGTAAATCATTGATTTGAGCAGTCAATAAAGCTACTTGTACTTCTGGTGAACCAGTGTCATTTTCAGCGCGAGCAAATTTAGCAATGATCTCTGCGCGGTCTGCATTAGTTAAAGCCATTCGATTTCTCCGAGATGCTTAAAAAAGTAAACGATATGAATCAGTTGAGGCAACTGACTGCCGTGCATCACTACAGCAAGTCGCCTATTTTAAGGTATCTATAGGTGGATTGCAAAATAGTTTTCAGTAACTTGTCATTTTAGACACTGACATGAAGACCTTAACCCTGCACACTAGCCTCGAATAAAAAGAAAGAAGCGCGAGGGACGTGTGAAAATTTTTTCAACCAACACTTGTCCAGTACCGGACAATATTGAGCAAGTCATTCGACAAAAAGATGAAGTTGCTGCTGAACAGGGTGGAATGAGTGATCACCAGATTCAAAAAATCTGGAAAAGTATAGAAGCACTATATAAAACCGGAAACTATCCACTCATTACCTTTTGTTTACGCAGGCAAGGTAAAATTTTGCTAAATAGAAGTATTGGATATGCCCAAGGAAACTCTCCGGCAGGACTTCAAGAAAATGCCCTGATTGCAACACCTGATACACCTGTTTGCCTATTTTCAGCATCAAAGATGATCACAGCCATGTTGATTCATCTATTAGATGAAAAAGGCGAAATCAATTTGCTTGATCCTGTGAGCTATTATGTTCCTGAATATGGAGTCAACGGTAAGCGTCGTGCCACGATCTTTCATTTATTAGCACATCGTGGTGGCATTCCTTATATTGATGGCGATGTCACACCAGATTTATTATTTGATAAAGACGAAATTTTAAAACGTTTATATGCTGCCCGACCTGTGTCTCCTGCTGGCAATCACCTTGCCTATCATGCTGTTACGGCAGGTTATATTTTAGGAGAAGTCATTGAACGGGTGACTGGGCAGGATTTACGTGAATTTGTACATCAAACTATCGAAAAACCAATGGGGATGCCTTATTTCAATTATGGCTTAAAACCAGAATACCGTTCAGAAGTCGCCTTAAACTGTGCAACAGGTCTGCACCCACGCCTTGGTACCGATCACTACCTGAATCATGTGTTAGGTGGCGGTTTACAACTTGCAGTTGATGTGACTAACGATAGTCGTTTTATGGACACCATTTGCCCAGCTGGAAACATCTATACCAGTGCAGAACAAGCCGGCCGCTTCTTTGAAATGCTTTTAAGTGGAGGAAGCTACGGCGGTCAGCAAATCTTTAGTGAGAAAACAATTTTCAGAGCAACACTGCCAACTACAGGCGTTAACATTGACCGTACTTTGTTAATTCCAATGCGCTATGCTTTAGGACCAATGTTAGGTAGCAATCCTGTAGGACTTTTTGGCCCAATGACAGGACAAGCATTTGGTCATTTAGGATTCTCTAACATTTTATGTTGGGCTGACCCTGAAAGAGATATCAGTGTTTCCTTATTAACAACTGGTAAATCTGTAGTGGGTACTCACCTACCTGCTTTGGCTAAAGTACTCTATCAAATCTCAACTCAATGTCCACGTATATCGAGAGATCAACGCCGTTCGTTATTTGGTAGTGATTCTCATGAAGCTGACTTAGTGTAGAAACAAATAAAAAACCCAAGCATTTCTGCTTGGGTTTTTTGCGCTGTAGTTTTTGTTTATCGTGTTATTGCTGTTTTTATTGTCGTTGGTGAGATGCTAGTCACATCCTTCTTGTTGTTTTAACTCACTTCCGATGTTTTTGTTTCTATTTCCTTATGTGATGTATTGTGACATATCCAATTATGAAGAAAAGTAGTATTTTTCTTATCATCATGTAAGTGAAAACGTACAGGTCTGTATAATATTTGGTAAATAGCCATTTTTAACCTTTAACGTACAGTTCTGTATAACATATAACTTAACAATTCACAGGAAAAATGCCTGTTTTGAAATCATATTATAGATAAATATATTGATATTATTGATTTAAATCTTTAGACAAAAACAGAGTGAAGATAGTGTTAAAAACGAAATGTTCGAATGCTTTTTGAAACATGGTGAAAAGTAGAATATAAAAAAGCCCTGTAGTCTCTCCCAAAACTACAAGGCTTAGCGGCTGTAAGTTTCCTCTTTATACACCTACTTCATTGTAAGTTCGCAGTCTCTCGACTTAAGTTATTATTATTGTGCGATTTTGCCCGACATTCCGTGCCAAGCTCGTTGTGCGTTTATAATCTCAAAAACACGGGGTGTACTCTAGCAGCAAATATCTCGAATCTATGTAAGCTTTTTCTTACAAGGGTAAAAATATTAAGTTTGTCTTAACGAACTAACCGATTAACTTTTTGAACTAAACCGCTTTTTCGTGTAGTACGAACTGTAAATGCTTGTAATAAAGCCTCTTGATGCACCAAAAGACTGACTACTTTCTTAGCTCGTGTAATCGCAGTGTAAATAAGTTCTTGACTTAATAAGTTCTTGGCAGCCTGATCTAAAACGACAGCAGTATGGGTAAATTCAGACCCTTGCGATTTATGAATCGTTAAAGCGAATGCACTTTGAATACTTTTTGGTAATCGATTTGCAGCAACCCATTTGTTCAAACTTGGAAAATATACTTCAAACTGCTGTGGCTGAGTCCTGTGCTCAAAGCACAAACCAATATCCCCGTTTGAAATACCGAGCTGATAATCGTTATAGGTCATCATTACAGGACGACCGACATACCATCCCCCTGCTGTCACTATTGAAAGTTGCTGCTGCAACCAACGCTGCGCATATTGGTTTAACTGCTGCAATCCAAACGGACCATGACGAACCGCGGTTAAAATCCGGTAGTCATCAAATGCTTTTACTACGTTTTGGATCTGTTCAATCGAGCGCTCTTCTTTTAAATAATTTTTTAGACTCTGTACATACCCTTGGAAACCGAGCATGAGCTTCTGATAGTAAATTTCGACTTCTGCGTGATTCCCTTCTGGCAAATACTCAAGCTGAACCACATCGGGCATATCAACTTCTAAAGGAATTGAACGTAATTCTGAAACCTGAACAATGTCGATTTCAAACTGTTGCAAAACCTGCTCATGATTAATCTGACTGGTTTGCATTTGAATAAAACGTGCCACCTGCCCAATCAATGCACCTTCAGCAAAACGACGACTGGTTTGTAATTGTACTCGGTTATCAGCCAACGCCTGTATTTGCTGCAAATCTGCAAGAACCGCGCCGACATCGACAGAAGCAAGCTGATTTGCATCTCCTAATAAAATAATTCGACAAGACTCAGGCACAGCTTCAAATAAAAGAGTAGCCAGATTTAAATCCAGCATGGAAGCTTCATCGACGACAATCACGTCATAAGGCAAAGGCTGTTTTTGATTAAACCGTGGTGTCTGGCTATGTCCCATCCCCAACAAACGGTGAATCGTTTGTGTTCCCTGATTTCTGAGCTCTTCACTCACTAATCCGGACTCAAGCAATTTAGGATCGTTAAATGAGTTCTGTAAAGCCTCTTGCATTCGCTGTGCTGCCTTACCAGTTGGAGCAGCCATCGCCACACGAATATGCGGAATTGCTTGACTCAGCACAGCAATAATACGTGCCAGCGTATAAGTCTTACCTGTACCCGGCCCACCGGTAATAATACTCAGGCTCTGCCGAGCAACCATTTGTAAAGCTGCCTGTTGATGAAGATCGGTAAGCAGGTCTAAATAGTCATCACAAGAGACAGGTTGAATTAATTGTTGCTTTAATCGACAAATTTGTTCTGCAAGTCGTTGCTCTAGGTGCCAATATCGGTATAATGCCAACCCCTGCTCATCGTAGACGCACGGCGCAACTTTTGAGGTTGCTTGATCGGCAGATATAGCAAGCTGACCAAGTGCTGCAATTTGCTCTGAACTGATATCAATACAACTATCGCCTTGTAAGCTCGCTTCAATAAGCTGCTGCAAGTAAGAAGTAGCTTCTGACACTTGCGATTGTTCAGTAAATGGAGCCTGATTTAAGAAGTTACTCCACGTTGTTAACCAGCTTAAATCGGCTTGTTCAGGGCTGTTTAGATTGTCCACACACTTATCCACCTAGTTTTCCACACGCTTGTCCACATGGTTATAGACAGGCTTATCCACATGTCAAGTATTTGTTAATCTTAAAATTACGCATTTTATCAGCATTTTTCATGCTATTTTATCCTCAGCAAAATACCCCAAAATGGCATCAAGACGCAGAATAAACTCAATGCTAGGCTGCCAGTAATAATAGCCCTGCTCAGCTTCACCATTCATGCCACGTAAATAAAGATAAGTTGCCCCACCTAAGTGTTGCTCAATTTGGTAATCCTGCATTTTGACTTGCAAATAGCGATGTAATGCAACGAGATATAAACCTGCCTGTAGCCAATAACTTGCCAAAGACATGCTTTGGGCAATGCTATCGCTACGATAATCTGCAAGATCATCACCTAAATAATTACTTTTATAATCGGCAATGTGGTAACGCTGCCCATCAAAATAAACCAAATCGATAGAACCATTAAGGTAACGCGCTGAACGAGCTTCAAGCAGTTCTGGCATATGCAAACCATACTCAGCAAAAAGCTGCTGAATACGTGTCATTGCTAAAACCCGATCTGAAAGAGCTAAATAAAAAGGAAACTCTGATAAATACTGATCTTGTTGGAGCTGATTTAATCGAAAGCCTTGATAAAGCGGTGTCCGCAAAATATCTTTCAACCAGTCTGCAACTGACTGGTAAAGCAGGTTCTCGGCGTCCTCTTGCTCTGGGAAGCTCTCGTTATATTTACTGAGTAAATCTTGCCAAAGGCTGCTATAGTCATTTTTAAAACGACGACGTATTTCTATAACCCAGTCATCTGAACATTGAAAATCAATATGCTCAAAGATTTCATGTAAGAAATTACCAGCAAGCGTTCCTCGCGGAAAGTTACTCTTTATCCAGTCAATCGGCTGAGCACTGCTTGCTTCTGCAGTGTTGATTAAGTCCAACTCATCTTCTGCCAATACAGCATCATTGCTCTGGCTAGCCAATAAATCTGTGCCAGCCTTATGTTTTAAATGCTGTGCCAAGTAACTGAAACTGGTTTTCCCTCTCGAATAAAAACGTTGTTCAGGAAACCGTTTTGCTTGTATTTCAATAACACTGGTTTGCTTGGTTAAATGAATTGCTTGTGGAATCTGTTCCAAAACCATTTCATCCGTACAGCAACGGTGTTGAAAAGGCTCAGCTCTATTTTTCCAAAATGCGAGTCCTGATACTGACTTGCCATCAAGATCTTGTAGAACAGCGTAGACGCGGTGGCTTGCTCGCGTTAAAGCGACATACCAAAGGCGATTCTGTTCAGCAAGCGCTCGTTCTTCGTGTTGCTTAAGTTCTATTTCATTCAAATAAGTCTTATCAGCAATCGCAACGACACGTTGAGTTAAGGTCTGACTTGAGTCTGGTTGGACTACATCTTGGGTCGAAAAATTCAGAGTTTTATTATTTTCTCGAAAGGGCTTGTCTGCACCTAATAAGAAAACAATCTTAAATTCCAGTCCTTTTGACTGGTGAATGGTCATGAGCTGAACACCAGCTTCACTCGACAATTTACGCTCTAACTCCCAATCACGATCCAGAGGAGAACTCAACTGTTTGAGATACCAGTGGTAAAGGTTTTGCGCGCCTGAGTATTTCTCACTGTGCTGACTCAGAATTTCAGTTAAATGACGCAAGTTCACCACAACCCGTTCATTATCTTTACTTTGAGCTGCAACCAAATTTTGCCATATATCAAACTGGATGAGGCATTGTTGCCATGCCACTAAAAAGCCTTGAGTGGACCACAACTCTCTAATCGTGTCAAAACCAGTCATAAACTGGCTTAACCCTTCGGCTGTCTGCTCAAGTTGCAAGAGTTGTTTTAAATCCATGGCAAATAGACGGCTAATCAAAGCTCGCTTCACTTTTGCTTCATCGTAAGGATGAAGTATGGCGGTCAGCAAAGCCCCCACGTCTTGAGCAATCGAGCAATCGAAAACACTTCGTTTTGATGGCCTATTAACCCTAATTCCTAAACGTTCTAGCTCAAATTGAACTTTATCCAGCCCATCATGATTACGAGACAATACCGCAATATCATCTTCGTTTAAGGTTTGAGTCTGAGTATCTTTTTGAAAATATAGTTGTCCAGCATGTGACTGGTTAAGTAGATCTCGAATCTTCCATGCAACTTGCTGAGCCTCTGTTTCTTTATCTTTGAGCATTAACCAGCGTAAAGGGTGAGGATTATGATTATTCTGCTCAATCAGTACAGGATGAGGCCGAGTGCCTGCTCGAATTGGGTCATATTGAACTTCTTCACCAAAATCAATTTGTCGTTGAAATAAGGCGTCGACCACATCAACCAGATCAGCAACAGAACGATGGTTATGAATTAACTTATATTCACGACCATGTTTGGCTTGAATATCTTTATAGGCATTTAAAAAGGTGAGCATATCCCCACCACGGAAACCATAAATCGCCTGTTTACGGTCACCCACCATAATCATACAACCTTTTTGGTAGCGCTCTGGATGGCGCCAAATACTGGCGAGCATATCATCTTGATCTTGGTTAGTGTCTTGAAATTCATCGACCAAAATTAAGGGATAACGTGCCTGAACAAATACAGCAAAACGTTGCCCCTGCTCACCTTTTAAAGCTTCTGAAAGTGTACGAATTTGCTGAGAAAAAGTAGTTTCACCTTTATTTTGCAAAACCTGAGGTAAACGTTTTTTCACCTCTACACATAAATAGGCTTTTAAAAAAATATGAAGCTGGTCGAACTGCTCAGCGTAGTTTTTCAGCACACCAAATAGCTGTTGAATCTGTTGAATACAAGGATGTTGATAGAAACCATCTGAAATTTCAGCAGGACATTTTTTGAAAACTTTTTGATCGGCAAGTTGACCTAAAAACTTAAAAATAAGTTCTCTTTGTGCGGCTAATGACCAGTCAAAAACTAAAATAATGTCGCTTTGCTTTAGAACTTGTAGTAGCTGCGGTAAACATTCACTAAATAGTTTATTAAATGCCCCATTTCTAAATACTGTTCCGCTCACATGTTTATAGTGCTCGCCATCAAGCAAGTAATATGCTTCTAAAAGGCTGATATCAATTTCTGTCGCTAATTGTTTGAGCTGAGCAAGCTGTTCAAATTGAATGGTTGGTTTTTCGGGAAGCTTAAAATGAGCCGAACTAAAATTCAGTGAGTCTTCAACGAGTTTGACAAAACTGTCGACACTCTTAAGCTCACCTGCCAAATACAACGCATCAATCACAGTCTGAGGTTGAGACTGTATCCATTCACGCAGTACATCATGGATCAGTTGCCGACTATAAGTTTTAGCATCATCCGTAATTTGAGCGCGTTCAATTTTGCCGCTCTCAAAAGCAAACTCACGTAATAGTTTTTGACTAAAGCTATCGAGTGTCCCGACAAATAACTCGTCTAATTGATCTATAACCAATTTCAAACGTTCACACGCATAGGCAATACGCGTCGCAAAATGCTTTAGAATATGCTGGAGTAATAAATCAGGTTCTTGCTCTGCCTGCGTAAGTAATTCTTGTTCTGTAAAACTACGCTTGGCATCTAAATAACGGTACGTTTCAACCAAACGTGCACGAATACGGCTTTTTAACTCGGCAGCAGCAGCACGGGTAAACGTGGTCGCAATCACTTGTCTAGGCAAGTATTTTTCAAGAAAGATACGGACCATCAAACTGGATAAGGTATAGGTTTTTCCTGTACCAGCCGAAGCTTCAATTAAGTGTAAACCACTAAATTCAATATCAATAATAGGTTGATAAGACACCTGTACTCTTGAGTTCATGCCTTACTCCGAATGTTGAAATTGAAAAACCGGATGATACAAATCATACGCAAACTCATCACAAGCATGTTGAAGCAAAGCTTGCGCATCTTGTTCTTGCAAAATAAAGCTCCAGTCTTGATGCAACTTACAAGCTTCATTTTGAGTCATATCCATCGTGGTAAATGACCCTGTTTCATTCCAGTATTTTAGCAGCTCAGCATAGCTCTTCTCATCCAGTTTTGCTTTTTCTGTCTGATTTGTTGTTTCCCACTGATATGCTTTAGCTTTTTCTAATGGCTTTAATAATAAGGCTGCTGGTAAAACCAATGGTTGTTGCTGTGCATGGCGCCAGATTTTAAACCATGGTTGTAAATATTGCCGAGCTTGCTCAGAACTAATCCCACTACAAATCACAGTTTGATCGCTAAAAACCACAATACGGCGCTTTTCAGCTCCTGCACTACCCTCATTCAAATAAGCTAACCAGAGCAGATATTCTAACCAGACTTTAGCACGTCTTTTTGCGCGAGCGCTTGAAGGTTCCATACTCACCCAGTCCCGAGTTTCAGACTTCGGAACCGTAATATTCATATGAAGCTGTTTAGCAATTCGCCAAATACGCTGAGTTGTTTGTGTCACTGCTGGTGCATAATGGTGAAGGCGTTCAAGTAAACATTCTTGCTCAAAAACACCTTGTTGCCATGCGCTATATTTGACTTTACCGACAGGCAACTGATCAATTAATACTTCAGGTTGTGCTTGCTGTTCAGATTGTTGTAAAAAATGTCGAATCGCATAGCGCCCTAAACCATCTAATAATAAAGGTTCATTTTGGTCGAGTACTCCGACGCTTCCTAAGTTTTCTACCCCTAAAGTTTTCAAATATAATCGTGCAGGGAACGTCACATCCTGTATCCACTGCTGACTTTCTAAAACCAGCATGTCAGGCGCTTGTAGCGGATAGGTTGTGTTCGCCCAAGGTTGACGGCTTCCTGAAACTTGCTGAATTTGTGAAGCGACCTTAAACCAGTGATCTTGGTAGCGAATAACACGCTTCTCTACAGTAAAACCTTTCGGGTCAAAGGGCTGTAAATCATGTAAGTGATAGAGTTGTTTTAACTGTGATGGAATCTCAATTCCTTCAATAACGACACTTTCAGATACACCATCTTCAGCTTTCACGATCAACGCAAGATGTTCACGAAACTCTTGAAGAATACTGGAAGGTTCGCGCACCTCGCCATCGTTCACATCAAAGCCGTTATAAAACAGCCATAAATTTTCTTGGGCTAATAATAAAGCATCTAAAAAAGCACCTTGATCATCTTCAAGTCGAGAGCGATCACCTAACTGTTGGCGCAGTGCATCCATCAAATCAAATGGAACGTGTGTATCACGGTTTGGAAATTGCCCTGCATCAAGATTTAGCATGACCATTAAACGATAAGGTAACGGTCGAATGTGTCCAATTTGGGCAAAGGTAATTTGCCCTGTCGGTTCAGCTTGTGCACTTTGGCTTTCTAATGTCCGTTGAATTTCTTCAATAATATAAGGCAGAGGCAAAGTAATTTTGCGCAAAGTTCCGGTTTCTGTCTCGGCGTAATAACTTGCGAGTGTCAACATCCGTTCTTGTTTTTTAACAATTTCCCGCACAGCTTTTAAAGCAGCAACACCAACCTGCTCAAATTCAACAATATCTTTGCCTAGTACCTGAAGCCAATATTCAACGGTATAGACTTTTCCTTGTTCATGCAGAGTCAGCCAATCACGGCGCTCATTCAAATCTTGATAAATCTGAATGAGTGTACCAATCAGCTCGAAATCACCCGGTTGAACTTTGGCATAACTCAATACCTGATTAAACGTCGCATGTACAGGCACGGCAATACCAAGAGCCAATCGCTCTAAGGCAAATTTAAAGCTATATCGATAATCATCATCACCGTCACACAAACTGCGCTTGAGATGTTCTGCATCAAGCCCTCGTTTAAAGCCTGCATCGGCAAGTAAATTTAAAATTCGCTCGACCTGAACATACTCAAGTTCGTAACGTTGCTGGGTCGCATGCAAGCTTAACCAATCAGCAAAATCATCAAAGCTAAAACGGCCCTGCATCAGTTGAATACGCCCAATTACGGCACGCCAAGCATTAAGTGCATCAAGTGATGCAACACCTGCAATTTTCACTGGCAAATGTACACCTTGCTCAGTGGCAGTAGCGGGAAATACACTTCGAATTAAAGGTTCTATGTCGGCCAAATTAGGAACTAAAACTAAAATATCGTTTGGTCGGCGCGGCTGCTCATGTGGTTTAGCCAACCAGCCAATCAATTGCTCTTTTAGAACTTCAAGCTGACGTAAAGTCGAATGACAAACATGAATCTGAATCGAGTCATCGTCTGGAACAAGCTCATATTGCTTAGCTTGCGGTTCTACCAAATGCAAAATATCTGACTGAACTTTACCGAGTAAACTTTCAGGGAAATCATCTACAAAAGCATCCACCCACTTACCTTCTTCACCCGTAGATAAATTCGATAATAAAGAAAAGTGGTCGCGGGCTTGTTTACCCAATCTGGTTAAAAGCGGATGTCTAGACTCACGCGCTTCAGCATTAAAGTTGAGTGTGAATTTATTAAAGAAATCGCTAATTTCAGCATCAGTAGCCTTTGGATTTTTCGCAATAAAACGCTCTTTTACCCCTAAGTCATAACGCTGTTTCCAGAGTGGATCGACACTATCGGCCCAATATTCTTGTGAAGGGTTATAGTGCAAAATCAAGACATCAATATATTGGCCTAAACGGCGCAAAAACTGTAACTGGCTTGGTGGCAAATCTAATAATGTAAAAATCACTACTTGATTAGGTAATCTTGAAATAGCACGCTTACCACGGTCTGGATGATCTAACTCTTGCCAAAACAACGCGTCAATTTGCTGCATTTGCACAAAATCATCATGAAAATGTTGCTGCCACAACCAACGCTGCCAACGCTCTAGCTCCTCAGTTTGATGTAATGCAAAAGCAGTCACTTCTTCATCTTTCTTCACAATATATTTTTCAATATCGAGTGCTCGGCCCTGTCCCCAAGCAGACAACCAGTTTTCCGGACAGGTACAACTATTTTCACAACCACGCTGGCACTGTCCACGATAAATCATATAGTTGCTAAATAGATCGGCAACCTGCTCAGCGACCCAATACAGCATTTTTTGTTTTTTTAATTGTTTATCTATGCCTTGTTCGAGTCGATCTGCACTGTCATAAATACGCTGAACAATAGAATGTAAAGGATGCGACGTATCGATGCTCATCGTGTCAGGTTGAATAAATTCGTGTAGAGCCTGATGCACCCGCCATTTAAAAATCAAACGCGGGATGTTCGCTTTACGAACCTGTTCTTTATGCGCAGTTAAAACTTGCTGATAGGCAAACCATTGGAAACCTCGTACCCGTTGGTGAAACTGGTAATTGGCACTCATGCCTTGCTGTTCTGCAAGTTTTTGTATCAGCCACTGCTCGACCGCAGGACTTGGAACAATAAAATGTTGGGTTTTCAAAACCTGTAATGGATGCGTTGAAGCTTGAGATGTAGACGCCAATACACCTTGCAACAACACATCAATACGTTGACTTTGAATAACATGGATCCCCATTTATTTCATTTCCTGCTTGCATAATTTATGCACAAAATCATAAACATTCATTACTATACAACTGAATCTGACTATGTCACGTTGGTTTAAACACAGCATAATTTAACTCAAGGTGTCACTTACACTTGGTTTGAATGACGCCATCAAGAACTTATACAGGTAGACATTATGAAAATTGACAAGATTCCTGACTATATTGATCCTAGCCTAAATCTGGAACAAATTCGCGATGAGTGCCATGATCTCATCAAAAAAAGAGCTTACGTCTCAGCCGGAGCGGCAATTGTACCGATTCCTTTTTTTGACGTGGCGGTAGATTTGGGAATTTTGTCGCACCTGATTCCAGATATCAATTCCCGTTTTGGTTTAGCACCTGAGCACGTGAGCGTTTACGACCCAAAAACTAAAACTATTCATTGGGATGAGTTACGTAAACGCGGTTTTGAATTTTCAGGTTTTGTAGTCGCACGTACTACCGTTAAAAAAACATTTAACGGCTTTTTAGGCAAAATCGTAACAAAACAGGTGACTAAATTTATACCGCTAGGCGGACAAATTGTAGCAGCAAGTTTAGGCTATTTCATGATGAAAAAAATAGCAGAAACTCATCTGAATGACAGTTATAACCTTGCAAAACGTATTCAGCAAAAAAGCCGTGGCACTATTGTAAATTAATGTTTGCCTTGTAGCTGAGAGCTTAGTCTGCTCTCAGCTGTTTTAAAATGGCCTTCAATACTTCCAGACGTGCCGTATATTTATCATCAGTTGCAACGATATACCAAGGTGCATATTCAGTACTGGTTCGCTCAAACATATCGGCTGCTGCCTTTAAATAATCATCCCACTTATCACGATTACGCCAATCTTCTGCGGTAATTTTAAAACGTTTATGCGGTGTTTCTTCTCTGGCCTTAAAACGCTGCTCTTGCTCATCTTTACTAATCGCTAGCCAAATTTTTACTACAATCGTTTGACTATCAAATAAATCTTTTTCAAAGCGGTTTATTTCATCATAGGCACGCTGCCATTCTAAAGGTGAAGCAAAACCTTCGACACGTTCAACAAGCACACGCCCATACCAAGTCCGATCAAAAATCGTGATTTTTTCAGCTTCATTAATGCGGTTCCAAAAGCGCCATAAGTAAGGATGTCGTGCTTCAAAGCGTTCAGGTGCACCAATACAATGAATATCATATTCACGTGGGTCTAAGTTTTTAACGATTCGCTTAATGGCCCCACCTTTACCGGCTGCATCCATGCCTTCAAAAGCAATCACGACATTACGTTTATCAAAACGCATGACATCGGCAATTTTCTTACTCAGCTTATCCAGCTCTTTTTTATATTCAGCTTTTTCAAGTGGTTCATTAGAAGGTTTTAATAAACTCTCTGGAATTTTAGCTTGCTGCCATTTTCCTTTAACTTCAGTTTCATGCTCTGGAAGTTGACGCATGTGTTGTAAAAGGTATTGAGCAAAAAATTGATCACGCTGCTTTTCATCTTCGCCATCAATAATGTACCAATCATCGGTAAAACGACGGCGTAACTTTTGCAAAGTGTCATATTGTTTTTTATTACGCCAGTCTAGACCATGCAGCTTATGCCAGTGTTGCTCTGACGGATCTATTTTATCTAAACGTTTTTGCAGCGATTTCCATGATAGATCGAACCAGACTTTAACCACATCGACATAGTTATTTTTTAAATCTTGTTCAAATGCCCGCATATTTTCAACATATTCATCAAAGCGAGAATCATCTAAAGGCTCGGAAACATGCGTTGCGGTGACGAGCAAATCACTATACCAATTGCCAAACATCACCACGATTTGACCTTCAGTCGGAATAAACTCCGAGTAAGATTGCCAAAATGCTTCTGTGTCTGTCAGCACACGTGGCGCGTCTGCTTTGACTCGTAAATATCGTGGATCTAGCCACTCACGAAGCTGCTTAACGGCCTCGCCTTTTCCAGCCAGTTCAATACCACTCATTAATATCAGTGTGCTTTTAGCGTTGGGTTTGCCCCGACTTTCTTTTAACGCATATTGTGCTTCAATCAAATCGACTGAAAGCTGTTCTTCATCACGAATCTCAAATTTTGGTTGTTGTTCACTCATAGTCCACGGCTCTAATCTTTTATTGTTTAATTTCGATGATCTTTAACTTATGCGGTTAAATGATGAATTGCTATACAAATTATGTCATTGCGACAAAATTCTGTTTAAAAATTGACGCATGAATCATTTTTTTTACATCTACTCGCCATAGTACAAGGTTACAATGCCTTTTATGATTTTTTGCAAATAGCCCAATATTAGAGCCTTAAATGTCTAAACTCGCTGCTTTTGATGATCTTTTACAACAATATAAAACATTTAATTATCACGATAATCCTGTGCTTGTCCAACGTTTGCAAGATGTACAAACATGGCTAAAAGAGCGGATGAAAGATACGCATCACGACTTTTTTAATTTGCCAGCGCACAAGCTCATGTCAGAGTATTTTTTAAATCGTTTATATGGCGGTCCAGAGTTTGATGCTTTAGCAGCTCAAATTGAACGCCTATTGAAATATGCGCATAAAGCCGAAAAAGTCTTACCTGAAAATGCAATTAAAACAGGCACTAAATCGGTAAGTTTAGCTGTACTTGCAACTCAACTTGATGAGCAAGTAGCAATGCAACTTCTTGAGGACTATCCGGCAGATACCGTACTCACTGATGAGATTATGCGTTTAACCTTAATCAAGCTGGATCAGGCCGAAGCTCGTTATCAACAACTTGCTCTTCTTGACGATTTAGGTGCAGCACTCGATAAATACATGCGCTCATTTATGATGTTTACTGCTTTTAAAATGTGTAAAGGTATTGCCCAAAAATATCACTTCGAATTGATGTATGATTTCATTCAAGATGGTTTTAGTGCGATGAAACCGTTAAAATCAGCCGAGACCTTTATCAAGACTTTTACTGAAAAAGAACGCCAGATTATTGAAAATGTACATTCAGGGCATCCGAATCCGTTTAGAGTGTGATAAGGTCGGCACATAGAAAAACTCAACCTCACGAAGTTGAGATTTTATTCATTATATTTGCATGATGATGCCTGTAAAAATAGACAAAATCTGTCATCATGCAGAACTTATTCCGTTTCACTTGAGTTTGAGTCTAGGAGAGACAATATGTCTAACGAAAACCAAAAGCCAACATCTCCAACTGAGCAGGCACAAAGTTCAGACAAAGTTAGCCCATTCCTAAGCTCACCTTTACCTCAAGGTACTCCTCAAGGGCAACAACAAACTTTACAGCAAACCTTAACAGACACACCTGTGAATGGTTCTGTACCTAAATACAATTTACCTCGTGGTGCTGGTAATACTGGCAACGTTGGTGAAACCACACACTTTGGTTACTCAACTGTTAGAACTGAAGATAAAGCACAAAAAGTTGCAGAAGTTTTCCATTCAGTTGCAAGCAAATATGACTTGATGAATGACTTGATGTCATTTGGTATTCACCGTTTGTGGAAGCGTTTTGCAATTAACATGTCTGGTGTTCGCCGTGGTCAACACGTGTTAGACATTGCTGGCGGTACAGGCGACTTAGCAAAAGTATTTAGCCGTGAAGTTGGTCCGCAAGGTCATGTTGTACTTTCAGACATTAACGAATCTATGCTCAATGTTGGCCGTGACCGTCTAATTGATGCAGGCTGTACCAATGTTGACTTCGTTCTTGCCAATGCAGAAACTTTAGAGCCTTTTGCAGACAACAGCTTTGACCTTGTAACCATTAGCTTTGGTTTACGTAACGTGACAGATAAAGACGCAGCACTTGCATCTATGTTCCGTGTGTTAAAACCAGGCGGCCGTTTACTGATTCTTGAATTTTCTAAACCTGTATTTGAGCCATTCTCGAAACTTTATGACCTCTATTCATTCACCGCTTTACCGATCATGGGTAAATTGGTTGCGAATGACTCAGAAAGCTATAAGTATTTGGCTGAATCAATCCGTATGCACCCAGACCAACGTACTTTAAAAGGTATGATGGAAAATGCTGGCTTCCAGAACTGTGACTATCACAACCTTACTGCAGGTATCGTTGCTGTTCACCGTGGCTTCAAACTGTAAGGGATAACGATATGTGGTCGATTCTGGCACTCGGTGCAGTCGAACGTATCATTCATCATCTGATAGATCTGGATGCGGTTACTCGCATTCAGCTTAATCAGTTACAGGGCAAAATGTTGCGTGTTGTGATTGATAGCCCGCAGCTTTCTGTCGATGTGTTCTTTGACCAAGAAAAAGTACGTCTTGAACCTACCGTAACAGGTCATAGTGAAAAGCCTTCTATTTTTGAACAGCGTCCTTTTGATGCCCAATTAAAAATTTCTGAAGCAACCGCAACTTTGCATGTTAAAGATGTCGTTGAACTGATTAAATTATTGATCAGCGATCCAGACCAGATTGGCAATATCCCATTGCAAGGTGATTACCACCTCCTACAGGATATTCAAAAGATTATGCAGCAAGCTGAACCTGATTTAGCTGCGCATTTATCAAGATGGGTCGGTCCTCAACTCGCTCATGAAATTGGCAAGATTCAACTTGCACCAAAACATTTAAAACGCTCGGTGCAAAGTCATCTATTTTTCGCAGAAGACGCATTAAAAGAAGATAGCGGTCTATTTGCCCCTCGTTGGGAAATGGACGACTTAACTCAAGCAACTCGCAAGCTTAATCAAGACATTGACCGTCTTGAAGCAAGATTGCAGCAACTCAATGCACAACTACAACCCTCTCAAGACTAGGTAAGACTGTATATGATTCCGCACGTTTCACGTTTACTCGAACTTTGGCGTATTGCAGCGCACTATAGACTCGATACGTTGTTCCCTGCGGATGAATTACCAGTTAAAGCTCAGCATGCATTAAATATTATTAAAATGCATCCAGCTGCATGGTCGAGTCGTGAACGTAAAAATCCTTTAAAGCTCAAAGAAGCATTAGAAGATATGGGACCACTTGCAATCAAGCTTGGTCAATTACTGTCTACTCGCCGTGACCTAATTCCACCTGAGGTACTCGCTCAACTGGTTTTACTTCAAGATCAAGTAAAACCTTTTGATGGAGATGTTGCCAAACAACGTATTCAAGATTCTTTAAAAGCTGACATTAATACACTGTTTGCTCGCTTTGATGACCAGCCATTAGCTGCTGCATCAATTGCCCAAGTGCATACTGCTGCATTGCATGATGGTCGCGAAGTCGTTGTTAAAGTGACTCGCCCTGATATTCGCAATCAAATTTTACAAGATTTTGAAATTCTGGCATGGCTAGGAAATACGTTAGAAAGCCGCCTTGAAGCTGCTCGTGCGTTGCATCTCACCGAAATTATTCAAGACTACCGCCAGATCATTTTAAATGAACTGGACTTGAGTATTGAGGCTGATAACACCCGTCGTATGCGCCATTACTTTACTGGCTCAACCATGATGTATGTGCCAGAAGTCTACATGGACACCAAAGATGTCATGGTGGCTGAGCGCATTACAGGCGTGCCTATTTCAGACACGGTAACCTTTGACCGTTTAGGCATGGATCGCGCACAACTTGCAGAAAAAGGGTTAACTATTTTCTTTACGCAAGTATTCCGCGATAACTTTTTCCATGCAGACATGCACCCTGGTAACGTCTTTGTAGAAACCATTAATCCAAGCAATCCACGCTTTATTGCGCTGGACTGTGCGATTATGGGTGAGCTTTCTAAGCACGACCAGATGACAGTTGCCCGTATGTTGCTTGCTGTCATGAACAGCAACTTTATGCAGCTCATTCAAATTGTGCATCAAGCTGGCTGGATTCCACCGGGTACAGACCAAGATGCTTTAGCACGTGAAATGCGCCGTACTGTTGGGCCAATGGTATCTAAACCAATGGACCAGCTTGATTTTGCGGGTATCTTAATTCAAGTGATGGACATTGCTCGTCGCTTCCATCTTGAGATTCCGCCACAGCTCATGCTGCTACTCAAAACTTTAGTGCATGTAGAAGGCCTAGGGACTGACCTTTACCCGCAACTCGACATCTGGAAATTGGCAAAACCAATTTTGACGGAATGGGTCAAATCCAACATGAACCCAGTCAAAAATGTAAAAGAACTCGGCCAGCAATTACCTGACCTGCTTTTAGGCGCTCAAGATTTCCCAAGCTTAATTATTGATAGCTTAAATGGTTTAAAAAATCAGTCAGCTTGGCAAGACCGCCAGTTACGCGAAATTCAGCAACTTCGTTTGCAAATGGAACATCAGCAACGCCGTAGTTGGATGTTCGGCAGTACTATGCTGATTTTGCTGACTATTGCAATTATTAGCCCTTGGTTTGTTTCGATTATTCTAATTGTGCTGAGTAGCTTATTAGCGCTTTGGCGTATATTGAAATAAGTTCAAAATCCCTTGCCAATGCAAGGGATTTTTTTATGGAAAAAATTTAATTTTCAAAAAATTTATAGATCAGCTATTCGTTCATTGCTAAATTGAAGCTATAAATGCTTCAAAAGAACAAACAATGAAAACACCTCATTTTGCCATTATCGGTGCAGGTACAGCAGGTTTAGCCACTGCTATTTTGCTTGCCCGCCAAGGCAATAACGTTACTATTTTTGAACAAGTTGATGAGTTATCTCCGGTAGGTGCCGGTTTATTACTACAACCTGCGGGCTTAGCTGTATTTGAACACTTAGGTGTGCTCGAAAAAGCCTTAACATTAGGCGCAAGAGTAACAGGCCTAGAAGGACAACTTCCGGACAAGCGCCTTTTAGTTAATAGTCATTATCACGAAGCATCAGCAAACCTCTATGGTCTAGGTATACACCGAGCCACTTTGTGTCATGTACTCACTCAAAAGCTTAGCGAGTATTCAAGCCAGATCACTTGGCATATGAACCATTCTGTTGAAAGTTTTGAAGAACATAATGATGAAGTTCGGATATTCGGCAGTCATCAAAACCAAAAGTTTGATGCTTGCTTTGATAGCCTACTCATTGCCAACGGTGCACGTAGCCAGTTACGCCCTAAAGCATGGGTAAAGGTTGACAAAGCTTATCCTTGGGGTGCGGCATGGAGTATCGTACCTGAGTGCCAAGTTCTCGATTCTGAAATTCTGCATCAATTTTATGATCGCTCGAAAATTATGATGGGAATTCTTCCTACAGGAGCGATTCCAACTGAACCTCAACAGCGCCTTTCAAGTGTTTTTTGGAGTCTACCTACACCACAACTACAAAGCTTTTTACAAGATGAGCAGGCTAAACAAGCTTGGTTAAAGCAAGTCTCAGAACGTTGGCCCAAAGTTGCAGAATGGCTGAAAGAAATTTTGTATAACAGTCAAACTCAGCCTAAATGGCTATCTGCAAACTACCGCGATGTGGTCCTGACTCAATTTGGTCAGGGTCGAGTTGGAGTAATTGGAGATGCAGCTCATGCGATGAGTCCACAGTTAGGTCAAGGTGCAAATATGGCATTATTGGATGCTTGGGCTTTCTCTCAATCATTACAACATGCTCAAAAGAACCAGAGTATTGATTGGTCCCTGCTCTGGCAGCACTACCACCAGCTTCGCCGTTCATCCACCCAGTTTTATCAATTTCTTAGTCGCTTATTAACACCACTTTATCAATCTGATCATTGGTGGGCTGGAGGTTTAAGAGATCTAGTTTTTCCGTGGATGTATCAAATCCCTTATTTTCGAAAAGAAATGGCAATTACGATTTCAGGCTTAAAGACTGGTCCATTCCAGCAACTTGATTATGATCAGGTAGCTCAAACGCCTAAAGAAAACAGTGCATTTCATTTAGAAAGCGAATCTCTGTCTGACTATTAACCCCACCAAATAATAGTGAGTAACACATGAAAATCAGCCATCTTGATCATCTTGTTTTAACTGTCTCGAATATTGAAACCACCTGTCATTTCTATCAAACCGTATTGGGGTTTGAGGTCATCACGTTTAAAGGTAATAGAAAGGCCCTAAAGTTTGGAAATCAAAAAATAAATTTACACCAGCAAGGCAATGAGTTTGAACCCAAGGCATTACAGCCGACTCCTGGATCTGCCGATTTGTGTTTTATTTCTGACACTCCCATTTCAGAAGTAGTTGCGTACCTTAATCAATTAAATATTCAAATTGAAGAAGGTCCGATTGAACGTACTGGTGCAATGCATCCTATTCTTTCAGTTTATATTCGTGATCCAGATCAAAATTTGATTGAGATTTCAAATATTCTAATGACTCAGCCATCTGAATAAGGCACTTATGAGTAAAAAGTACAAGCTACTCATTACGCTGACAAAGACAAAAAGGACAAAGAATTTTTCCGCAAAGCGACGTTGATGCCGTACACTATACAAGCTATTTTTAGCATCTGATTGAAATCAATTTATAGTTCATATTTCTTTGGTGATTCCTCATGAATAACACGCAATGGCTCGATGAAGTAAAATTTAACGAACAAGGTCTTATCCCTGCCATTGCTCAACATCATCAAACCGGACGTATTTTGATGGTGGCGTGGATGAACCGTGAATCACTTGCGCTCACAGCAGAAAAAAATCAGGCGGTGTATTTCTCTCGCTCTCGCCAAAAACTTTGGCACAAGGGTGAAGAATCAGGTCATTTCCAAACGGTTTATGAAATTCGTCTGGACTGCGACGGCGATGTAATCATATTACAAGTTGAGCAACACGGCGGTATTGCATGCCATACAGGTCGTGAGTCTTGTTTCTACCGTAAACTTACCCCACAGGGCTGGGAAATTGTCGATGCACAATTAAAAGACCCTACTGCAATTTATGGCGATAAAGCCAAAACTGAAAGCCACGATCATGATCACACGACAGAACAAGTGGATGTACTTGCTCACTTAGGGCAATTAATGCAAGAGCGTAAACAAGCAGAAGCGGATACGTCATATGTTGCAAGCCTCTATAAAAAGGGCATCAATAAAATCTTGGAAAAAGTCGGTGAAGAAAGCGTAGAAACCATTATTGCTGCGAAAGACTACGCTGCTCAAAATACAGAAAGTAATTTAAATGACTTGATTTATGAAACTGCCGATTTGTGGTTCCATAGCATTGTCATGTTGGGTTATTTCGATCTTAATCCACAACTTATTATTGACGAATTAGCTCGTCGTCAGGGTTTATCTGGTTTAGTTGAAAAAGCTAACCGCAACAAGGTTTAAAATCACTCAGTGTCGAATATCGAAAAACCTAAAGCCACCTATGAGCAAGCAATTGCCATAGATAACGCACGTCTTGGGCAATCATTTAAAGTGATTGCCTATGCGGGTACAGGTAAAACTACTACCTTACAAATGATTAGTGATGCCATGCCTGAACGGCGCGGTATGTATCTAGCATTTAACAAGGCAATTGCAGGCGAAGCACAAAACAAATTTCATCGTAATGTAGATTGTCGTACTTTTCACTCCCTCGCTTTTCGCAGTGTGCCACGAGGTGTGACTGATAAATTACGCTTACCTCGCTTAAGCCCAAGCTTTATTGCAAAAGAATATCGACTACAACCTATAACTTTGCGACGCATGATGGGTGGACGTTATGAAAAATACGTCTTAATGCCAAGTCGCCTCGCAAGTCTTGTCGCCAATGCTGTCAGCTATTTTTGCTCGACCAGCTCGCAATACCCTGCTCCTCGACATATTCAGGCACCAAACTGGTTACATCCAGACGATATTACCGAGTTACAAACTCATCTTTACCCTGCTGTTGAACGCCGCTGGTTAGAGTCGATCGACCCAAATCATCAGGCAGGAATTGGTCACGATATTTACCTCAAACTTTGGGCATTGTCTGAACCGAACATTCCAGCCGATTATGTACTATTTGATGAAGCACAAGATGCCGATCCTTTAATGTTGGGCATTTTGCTTCGTCAAAAAAATACTCAGGTTATCTATGTTGGCGATGCACATCAGCAAATCTACGCGTGGCGTGGTGCAATTAATGCCATGCAGCAATTACCATTGCCAGAGTCTCGCCTCACCACTTCTTTTCGTTTTGGTGAAACGATTGCAGATGTTGCCAATGCATTGCTGGGCGGCTTAAATGAAACTGTTCCTCTGCTTGGTAATCCAAACCAGAAATCAAGTGTTGTAAATAAACCACACACTAAAATGCGTGATGCGATTTTGTGCCGTACCAATGCTCGTGCAATGGAACTTTTATTAGCTGGTTTAGTTCACGGCGATAAAGTAAGTTTGCAGGCTGACCATCAAAAACTAAACCGTTTTGTAGATGCTGCAAGCCTCTTAAAGCAAGGAAAACGGGTTACTGATGTACCTGAATTAGCATGGTTTAATTCATGGCATGATGTTCATGAATACTGTGAAACTAATGAAGGTAGTGATATTAAGCCATTGGTTAAACTTGTCGATGACCACGGTACCGACCCACTAAAAAAAGCGCTTGCAAAGATTACACCACTTGAGCAAGCTGATTATGTCATCTCTACAGCCCACAAAGCGAAAGGCTTAGAATGGAACCGCGTTCATATTGAAGATGACTATCAATTTAAAATTAATGGGTTAGAACACAAGATTACCGATGAAGAATTAAGATTACTGTACGTTGCCTGTACTCGTGCTAAAGTAAGTCTAAATATCCATCATCTTTATGATCTGATACAACAATTAAAACTAAGGGCGCCTTTAAGTCTTCGTCAGTCGGTTGGTTGAAGCGCTCATATTTAGGTGAGCCTATGAAACTTGAATCTGTCCAATTTAAACATATTGCTCTGTTTCACGACCTTAAAATACACTTTCACTATGAAAAACAGCCAATCACCTTAATTTTAGGTGAACAGGCAACTGGTAAAAGTATGTTGCTCAAACATACTTACCATGCTTTAACTTGGTTCCCTGCTCGCCTTAAAGATTTGCGCAGTCCCGGTATTGTCATGCCTGATCAAGACATTACTCAGTCACGTCTACAATCAAAAATTGAAGTGACTATTCAAGTTCCTTCAGAAATTGGTCATCTGCCAGAAAGTACCTCTGCTCAGCAGGTAGATTCTTCACTGTGTAGCTGGAAGCTTTTTAAAACCTTAAATGCAAGTGGGATTGGAGTGAGCCAAGTTGAAACTCAGCAACTTGACCAAACCATGGCTCTTTATCAACAAGTCATAAAAAAAGATCCATTACAAGGACTTCCCTTAATCGCTTACTACCCAGCCGAGCGATTTGTAAATGATATTAATCTGCTTAATAAAAATTTACCTGGCATTACTCAAGCCATTTCAGCCTATGATATTAGCCCACTACCGTTTACAACTTTTACACGCTTTTTTGAATGGCTACGAGAAATCAGTGATATTGAAAATGCTCAAGCTGCATATCTAGTACAACGGATTAGATCTAAACAGTCAGATCAGCAAGATCAAACAGAATTATTAAATGAGCTCCAAAAAGAGTTATCAGGGCAACCTAAACAGCTCACTTCACCCAATCTCTACGCCCTCAAGAATGCATTAAGTATAGTTTTACCTGAGCTTAAAGATATCTATTTACAATATCAGCCTCGGTTGCAACTTATGGTTGATTATGAAGGTCAAACCTTACCTTTTCAGCAGCTTTCAAATACAACCAAAACTTGGATTGCTTTAGTAGGCGATATAGCCCGCAGACTCTGTTTACTCAATCCATTAAGTTTAAACCCTTGCCTTGAAGGAGACGGCATTTTACTCATTGACCAGATTGATGCACAGCTCGACTCAACACATTGCTCCGAGATCTTAAATCGACTTCATCAAGCATTCCCACGCCTACAAATTATTGCAACAGGAAGTCGTGAAGAGTTACTCGAACATGCTTCAACCTATCAATGTCTAAAATTAGAGCACGGTAAAGTTAGCCATCTTGATTTAAACACCACCAAACAACAGCTTGAACATATCTACACCTTACTTCAAAGAAGCGAACCTTTAATACCATCTATGGAAGCACAGCCTTTGAGTTTAATAGACCCAACACCAGCACCGATTGAAGTTTTATTTCAGCAGATTCAGGGTTTAAATGAACAACAAAAAAATGAATTATTAAGGATGATTCATGCGGGAGACGCACCGGAAGAAAGCCCTTCGGTTTGAGTTTTATAATCAAAAAAAACCACACTCACAAAATATATGGTGGAGTACGGTTTTTTAGGCATTAAAATAACTAGATGTTGTTACTACATGTAATAACATCAGATTTTCAATG
Source organism: Acinetobacter sp. 22512 (assembly GCF_052044755.1). Classification (NCBI taxonomy): domain Bacteria; kingdom Pseudomonadati; phylum Pseudomonadota; class Gammaproteobacteria; order Moraxellales; family Moraxellaceae; genus Acinetobacter; species Acinetobacter sp. 22512. The sequence continues at coordinate 284,366 of NZ_JBQENP010000003.1, forward strand.
CTTTTTTAGTGTACAATAAATTTCATTTTGCGTTTTTATTCTTCAAGTTGCGCAATACAACTTGTTTCTCGCTTTATTTTCTAATTTGGTTGGGTTTTCGGAATAATAAGCTTTGGAACTCTCTTTGAATTCCTATCTATTCTGAAATTAAAATTTCACCTTTAGGTTTCGACCTAAATCACATATGGATACGAGTGTGCTACCGATAATTATCTTATTACCGTTAATATTAGGCACCACCCTTGTTTCATTGCTTCAACGGTTCTCGCGTGGAGTAACGGCTTTAGGGGCAATTGGAGTCAGTTTAACCAGTTTTGGTTTATTACTGACTCAAGCTAAAACTGTGCTTGGTGGTGCAAGCATTCAACAAAGCTGGGATTGGCTACCTCAATTAGGGATCAATCTGAGCTTTAGACTTGATGCTCTTGGTTTATTATTTTCTCTTCTTATTACCGGTATCGGTACACTCATTTATATATACGCCTATTATTATTTAGGCCCTAAAAACTCATTAAGTAAACTCTATACTTTACTCATGCTGTTTATGGCAGCAATGCTGGGAATTTCGCTCTCTAATAATCTTATTATTTTATTAGTCTTTTGGGAGCTCACCAGTATTTCATCTTTCTTGTTAGTGGGTTATTGGAGTCACTATGAAGCTGCTCAACGTGGCTCTCGGATGGCACTCACCATTACAGGAATGGGCGGTTTAGCGATGCTAGGTGGATTTGTTCTATTAGGACAAATCACCGGAACCTATGAAATTAGCGAAATCATGGGCATGAAAGATGTTATCCAAGCCCACGCTCTTTTTATTCCAATGTTATTGCTTATTTTGCTTGGCGCATTTACGAAGAGTGCTCAGTTTCCCTTTCATTTTTGGTTACCTAACGCAATGGCGGCACCCACACCAGTGTCTGCTTACCTACACTCTGCGACCATGGTAAAAGCGGGGATTTTTCTACTTGCCCGCTTACTTCCAATTTTTATAGGCGCTGCGATTTATCATAATATCGTTACGTTTGTCGGCCTATTTACGCTCTGTATGGCAGCGTGTTTTGCCATTTTCAAAGAAGATTTAAAAGGACTGTTAGCCTATTCAACCATTAGTCATTTAGGGCTTATTGTTTGTTTACTCGGTATCGGTTCTCCTTTAGCGGTTGCCGCTGCTATTTTCCATATTATTAACCATGCAACATTTAAAGCAGCGCTGTTTATGCTTGCAGGGATTATTGATCATGAAACCGGCACACGTGATCTTCGAAAACTCAGTGGTATTTGGCAATTACTTCCTTTCACTGCCACACTCACCATGATTACCGCTGCCTCTATGGCAGGTGTACCACTTACCAACGGCTTTATTTCAAAAGAGATGTTCTTTACCGAGCTATTGGCAAATCTTTCAGGTTCAACAGTTATCTTTGCCAGCATCATCGCAACACTGGCTGGTATCTTCGCAGTAAGTTATTCAATTCGCTTAGTGCATGGTGTGTTCTTTGACGGCCCAATTGGTAAACAAGTTCCAAATAAAGATGCACATGAACCACCTATCGGGATGCGTGCTCCAGCCATTCTTCTTGCTGTACTCTGTATCTTGGTCGGCGTTCTGCCTTCCTTATTGGTAGAACCACTGGTCAATAGCGTAACTAGAGCAAGCATGATGCAGCCAAAATTTGCGGGTACACACCTTGCAATTTGGCATGGATTCAACGCTCCTCTTGTGATGAGTATTATTGCTTTAGTGGGCGGTACGCTGTTCTACTTTGCTTTAGCAAAAGACGGCATGATTCGTAAAATTGACCTTGACCCACGTCTAGGCAAATTACAAGGCCGTATCTTATTTGATTTATTTTTAAAACATCTGCTGCTTACAAGCCGAAAAATCAAACAAAAAACTGAAAATGGTTCATTGCAAAGTTATTTGTTCTGGATCATTGCTTTTAGCATCATCATGGTCACTATGCCTTTACTCAATCAAGGGCTGAGCACAGGTACACGTGAACTCACCCATGCTCCATGGATTGCTGTGGTTCTTTGGCTGACGTTGTTCTCAGGCTGTTGGATGATGCTCTGGTTCCACCATGAGCGCATTAAAGCAGTACTTATTAGTGGTGCAATTGGTCTAGTGGTAACGATGGTCTTCGTCACCATGTCAGCACCAGATTTAGCGCTGACTCAAATTACAGTAGACGTTGTAACGACTGTTCTTTTATTAATGAGCTTATCTTTACTTCCACAGCTCACGCCGTATGAATCTCGTCGTTCTAGACGTTTGAGAGATGCTGCCTTAGCAATTATTGGAGGTCTAGGAATTGGCTGGATTACTTGGCTGATTTTAACCCGTGATCATAATTCAATTTCTTGGTTCTTTGCCCAACAGTCTTTACCACTTGGTGGTGGCTCAAATATTGTAAATGTCATTTTAGTTGACTTCCGTGGCTTCGATACCTTCGGTGAAATTACGGTATTAGGCATTGCTGCGATTGGTGCCCTATGTTTAATGGATGGTATGCGTGTACACGGCACAACCATGACGCAAGGCCTCACCTACCGTTTTAATCCTTCTCCGCTTATGTTCCGTATTACGGCCTCTTGGGTATTACCTCTAGCGCTTGTCGTCAGTGTTTATATCTTTTTGCGAGGACATAACTATCCAGGCGGTGGTTTCATTGCAGGTCTAATCACCTCAATGGCGCTAATCATTCAATATATTGCACTAGGTCAAGATCAAGCAGAACAGCTGTTAAAAGCGAAGTCTGGCCGCCTTTACGAAGTCTGGATTGGCACAGGATTAACGATTGCAGGTCTGACTGGTATAGCAGCATGGTTCTGGTTACGTCCGTTCCTCACAAGTGCTCATGTCTATGTTGAATTACCAATTCTAGGAAAACTACATCTAGCTTCAGCTGCAAGTTTTGACTTGGGTGTTTATATCACCGTTGTAGGCGCGACAATGTTGCTCATCTCTGTATTAGGCGACTCTCGTCATTCGAGTATGTCCGGTCCTGTACCACATCGGGAGGAATCATCATGATCAGTTTAGAATTCTTACTGGCTTCTGCTATTGGTTTACTTGTTGCCACAGGTATTTATCTGATTTTACGTGCTCGTACTTTCCCTGTTGTGCTCGGATTGGCTGTAATCGGTTATGCAGTAAACCTATTTTTATTTGCTATGGGTCGATTACAAATCAGCTCACCAGCAATTTTAACTGAAACGACAAAAATAACCGATCCACTCCCTCAAGCGTTGGTGTTAACCGCCATCGTGATCGGTTTTGCAACTACAGCGTTTATTGTACAACTTGCGCTACGTAGCCGTTATGAATCAGGTAGTGATCATGTTGATGCTAAAGAAGATGCTTCTCCAACATACGACCCACGTGAGGATGAGCCGTGATGTTTGATTTTTTATCTTTTTGGCAACAACACACGCCTATTTTTAGCATTCTCATCCCAGCATTTACTGCTTTTATCTTATTACTGTTAGGCAACCCTGGGGCAGGTGCTTTAAAAGATGACTGGCGCCAACCTTGGCGTCGTGGCATTAGCCTTATCTCAGCAATTGCCGGATTAATTACCGCTATTGTTTATCTTAGTTACGCCAGCACGGGGCAAATTACTGTTTACCAATTAAGTGAATGGTCCGCGCCATTTGGTATTGTGCTTGTACTCGATCGTCTTTCAGCCTTTATGCTGGCACTGACTTACGCATTAGCAGTACCAGTTTTATGGTATGCAAGTGATAACTGGGATACGCGTGGTCGCTATTTCCATGCCATGGTACATTTTCTATTAATGGGGATTTGTGGAGCATTTCTAACAGGCGACTTATTTAACCTTTTCGTCTTTTTTGAAATCCTGTTGATGGCTTCGTATGTGTTGCTCTTACATGGACAAGGCAAACCTCGTTTTCAGCTTGGCGTTCACTATGTCATTATCAATCTTTTAGCCTCTGCCCTTTTCTTAATTGGGCTTGGTATGATTTATGGCAGTGTGGGTAGCCTCAACATGGCGGATGTCTCACGTCTTATACCGACACTTGAAGCAGATCAACACAAATTAGCAGTCGCGGGTTCCTTACTTCTCCTTGTCGTTTTCGGTATTAAAGCAGCAATGCTTCCTGTCGGTTTTTGGCTACCAAAAACCTATGCTGTTGCAAGTACGCCTGTAGCTGCAATTTTCACTATCATGACTAAAGTCGGGATCTATTCTATTTTACGTGTAAATGGAACAGTATTTGACGATGCGCTTAGTCAAGAAATCTTAAAAAGCTGGTTACTTCCTATTGGCTTAATTACTTCACTCTATGGTGTGATTGCCGCAATTGGAGCAGATCGTTTACGTCGCTTTGTGGGCTTTATGGTCCTTTCTTCAATTGGCACCTTGCTTACAGCAATTGCCATGTCTAATACGCAGGCATGGTCTGGTGCTTTATATTACTTAGTGCACAGTACATTGATCGGCGCAGCTTTTTATCTATTTTGTGGATGGATCACTTCACAACGTGGAGATTTTAAAGATCATTTAAAAGTTGCCCCAAGAATCAAACAAGAAAAAGCAGCTATGCTGACTTATTTCTTGATTGCGATGATGATGGCTGGATTACCACCTTTTAGTGGTTTTCTTGGAAAAGTATTCATTTTACAAGCGACAGTTGAAGCTAGCTATCAAGGCTGGATTATTGGTGTTGTGCTTGTTGTGAGCCTATTAAGTATTATTGCACTCACACGTGTTGGTTTTATCTTATTCTGGCGCGCATCTGCTCCAGAACAAGATCCAATCCATCCAGCTTATATTCTTTATCGTGCTTTGCCGGAACACGCACCACCACGTAACGATCAAGTCATCTATCTATTACTAGCTGGTTTAATCGCTTATGTTATCTTTGCTGCACCAATTCAGCATTACACATTAAGCACCGCACAACAGATCCAAGACCATGCGCTTTACCAACACTCTATTCTTAAAGTAGATCAAAACGGTGAGGTCATCAGTGTACAGCCATATGACCCAAGTTACTTACCGGAAACGAAGTATGGCGGTGAAGTTGAAGATCATAATGCTTATCTTGTTCCAGATATTATTTCGAAAGATACGCTCAATGGCGAACATATTTCTGAATATAAACAACGACAAATTCAGCAACAGGACAAACTCCAAACGCCGACCATTGTTGATGAAAGTCAATTGAAACCTATGGAGCCATAACAATGCAGTTATCTCATTTGCTTGAACGCTGGTTTCCACATCCATTTGTTTCGGTTCTCATCATTTTGTTTTGGTTGATGCTGGCGCATAGTCTGGATGCGAGTGATCTTTTGACTGCTATGCTTTTGGGCTTAATTATCCCTCGCTTAGTCAAACCGTTTATTACTCGCACACCGCATATTCACTGGAAACCTGCGGTTAAACTATGTTTTGTGGTTCTTTGGGATATTATTATTTCTAACTTTAAGGTCGCAAAACTTGTTTTGGGACCTACTAAAAAATTACATCCTAAATGGTATCGCGTACCTTTAGAAACAGAACATGAGCAGGTTAATACCTTACTGGCAATGATCATTACCACAACACCAGGTACAGTTTCTGCAGGTATCGATCAAGAACGTGGGGATATTCTGGTTCATGCTTTAAGCACGGATAATACTGAATCTGATATTCAAGACATCAAACAACGTTATGAAATTCCTCTTATGGAAATTTTTGATGTGAAAAGTAAAACGGAGGCAAGTGCATGACAATCCTACCCTATGCTCTAGGTATTAGCTTGATTGCCATTACAATCTCGATGCTACTTTGCCTTTTTAGACTGGTTATGGGGCCTTCAATTGTAGACCGCCTTTTAGCGCTCGATACGCTTTTCCTCAATGCAACTTGCCTGATTGTTGTGTTAGGCATTTATTGGATGACGACTTCTCTATTTGAAGGAGCACTGCTGGTTGCGATGCTAGGTTTCGTATCTACAGCTGCCTTAGCACGCTACTTCACAACCGGTCATGTTATCGATTAAGGAGAGGTCAAATGCAATTTACAATGGAAATTATTGTTTCGGTCTTTCTGGTTTTTGGCGCCTTCTTTATGTTAGTTGGCTCAATCGGTATGGTCCGTTTACCCGACTTATTCATGCGGTTACACGCGCCAACTAAATCGAGTACGCTTGGTTTAGGAAGCTTTCTAATCGCTTCAATGATCTTTTTTGCTTTCCAAGGGCGGTTCGGTTTTGCAGAGCTACTCATTACCCTTTTAGCTTTCATTACCGCGCCAGTTTCGGCTAATTTGATTGCACAAGCTGCGCTACATTTACGTTTACGCTCACTGAGTGGTGAAGTACCTGAAGCTATTGAACGTCCTCTACCTTGGGATCGTTATAAAATTGGCCAGCGCTTTTCACAAAACAAACCGCCAATGGAGCCTCCTAAAGAATAAAAAATTGAATCAATAAAAAAGCCACCCGAAGGTGGCTTTTTTATTTTGAGTTTTAATTACTCTTCATCATCTGACTTACGTTCTGGTAAATCTTGTACCGCTTTTTCGATTAGACCAAACATATAGTTACCATATGCATTCGTCTTATCGTAATGGAAACGTAAGCGAGGCGTAATACGAGTCTTAATGCGACGGCTCAATTCATGACGCAAGAAACCGGAAGCTTTATTTAATACATCTAAAGTTTCTTTATTTGCTGCTTCACTTTGCTCATCGCCTAGTTCACGTCCCATAACAGTGACATAAACTTCAGCATAACCCATATCCGCACTGACTTTCACCGCAGAGATGGTCACTAGACCACCTAAGCGAGGATCTTTAAGCTCTTGACGGATTAGATCAGACAACTCACGTTGTACTGAATCCGCCATGCGCTTTAAGCGTTGGCTACCCGCCATTAAAGACTCCGTTTAATCAATTGAACATCATACACTTCGATCTTATCTTGTGGTTTGATGTCTTTATAACCTTTCACTGCAAGGCCACATTCCATACCAGCACGAACTTCATCAACAACGTCTTTATAACGACGAAGAGACTCAAGCTCACCTTGGAAAATTACAACATCATCACGTAATACGCGAATCGGTTTATTACGATGTAATGTGCCTTCAAGTACCATACAGCCTGCTGCTGCACCAAACTTACTTGAGTGGAATACTTCACGTACTTCCGCAACACCCAAGATTGTTTCACGATGTTCAGGAGCAAGCTTACCGCTCATGGCATCTTTCACGTCATCAATCAATTCATAGATGATGCTGTAGTAACGAATATCGATACCATCTTGGTCACTTCTCTGACGAGCAGTCGTATCGGCACGAACGTTAAAGCCTAATAATACAGCTTCTGAAGATTCAGCAAGAATCACATCAGACTCGGTAATCGCACCAACACCTGAGCTAATTACACGAACTTTTACCTCATCAGTAGATAATTCATGTAGAGCAGCATTCAATGCTTCTAAAGTACCACGTACGTCTGTTTTCAAAACAACGTTCACTGTAGGAACATCTTTTTTGCCCATTGACGACATGATATTTTCAAGGCGCATAGCACTTTGACGATCAATACGTTTTTGACGCTCACGGTCAGCACGAGCATCGGCAACTTCACGCGCTTTCTTCTCGTCATTTACAACAAGAACTTCATCACCTGCCATCGGAGCATCTGGAAGACCAAGAATTTCTACTGGAATAGATGGTCCTGCTGATTTAATCGGCTTACCGTTTTCATCAGACATTGCACGGACACGACCATAAGATGAACCTGCAAGAACAAGGTCACCAATGTTTAATGTACCGTTTTGAACAAGAATCGAAGTTACTGCACCACGGCCTTTATCAACACGTGCTTCAATAACAACACCTTGCGCAGCACCTTCAGCAGATGCTTTTAATTCCATCAATTCTGATTGAATAAGAATTAAATCAAGGAGTTCATCAATACCTTGTCCACTGTGTGCAGAAACTTTAGCAATCGGAACATCACCACCCCATTCTTCTGGAACGATTTGTTTCGTTGTTAATTCATTTAACACACGGTCTGGATCAGCAGATTCTTTATCCATTTTGTTGATTGCAACAATAATTGGAGTACCTGCTGCACGAGCATGGTCAATTGCTTCTGCAGTTTGTGGCATTACACCGTCATCTGCAGCAACAACTAATACAACGATATCTGTTGCTTTAGCACCACGTGCACGCATTGAAGTAAATGCCGCATGTCCTGGTGTATCAAGGAATGTAATAATTCCTTTTTCTGTTTCAACGTGATATGCACCAATATGCTGGGTAATACCACCTGCTTCTCCAGCCGCTACTTTCGAACGACGGATACGGTCAAGCAATGATGTTTTACCATGGTCAACGTGACCCATAATGGTAACAACTGGCGGACGAGTTGTTTGCTCACCACGAGCTTCTTCAGCTGCTTCAAGCAAGTTATCTTCCGCTTGTGTATCAGAAACTAAAACAGGGTTGTGGCCCATTTCTTCTACAACAAGTGCCGCTGTGTCTTGATCAATAGCTTGATCTTGATTAACCAATTCACCCATTTTCATAAGTGTTTTGATAACTTCACGTACTTTAATCGCCATTTTTTGAGCAAGATCGGCAACAACAATGCTTGAACCGATTTCTACATCATAAACTTGCTTTTTAACTGGCTTTTCAAATCCATGCTTATTCGCTTGGCTTGATTTTAAACCACGTTTGTTATGGTTAACAAAGCTTTGCTCTTCTTGACCACGACGGCCACCTTTCTTCCCAGCACGTGGGTTAGTGGTTGCGCCACCGCGTTTAATTTCACGGTCTTCTTGCTTAAATGAATCTTCATAAGCTTGGCCAACTAGACCTGAAGCAAGTGGAGAATCATCAATCACACGAATTGTCGTAGTAGCATCGTCATTTGAATACTTAGACGCCATTTTGCGCATTTGTTCAAGTGTACGTTGCTGAGCTTCTTCAGCTGCTTTACGACGTGCAGCTTCTTCAGTTGCTTTTAACTGAGCTGACTGCTCTTCACGAGCTCGTTTCTGTTCTGGAGTTTCCGCTGGTTTTGGTGCAGGTTTTACTGTACCACCACCACGCTTTTTCACTACAACAGCAGCTTTTGGAGCTGTCTGTGCAGCACTATCTTGTTGATGAGCAGCACGCATAGCATCTAAAGTTGCTTTAGCTTTTTGCTCTGTTTGAAGACGCGCTTTTTGCTCGGCAGTTTCACGCGTTTGCTGTTCTACACGTGCTTTAGCTTCAGCTTCTGCACGTGCTTTAGCTTCAGCTGCAATTTGTTCAGGGTTTGGTTTAGCAAAAACCTGTTTTTTACGTACTTCTACGTTAATCGTTTTTGCTTTACCTGAAGTACTTGCAACTTTAGCGGTACTGGTTGTTTTACGTTTCAACGCAATTTTTCCTGTGTTACCACTTTCCTGACCATGAACTTTTTTCAAATGATTGACCAAAGTATCCTGTTGTTCAGTGGTAATAATGTCGTCTGCTGTACGTTGAGGCAAACCTGCTTCACGAGCCTGTTCTAGGAGCTTCTCAACAGGACGTCCTACACTGAGAGCTAACTCTTTAATCGACTTGTCCGTCATATTTCATCTCCTAGTTAAACCATGATTCGCGAGCTTTCATGATCAATTGACCTGCTTTTTCATGACCAAGTCCTTCAATATCAGAGATATCGTCAGTAGCCTGATCTGCCAAATCGTCGACAGTAATAATACCGCGAGCGGCAAGCGAGTAAGCGATCTCAGAAGTCATGCCTTCCATAGTGAGAAGGTCTGCGCTCGGTTCTTGAATATTTTCTTGCTGTTTCAAAGCATCAGTAAGAGCTGCTTCTTTTGCACGACTTTGCAATAACTCAACCAATTCAGCATCAAGCTCAATTTCGTCAAAAGTCTCAGCAGGAACATAAGCAATCTCTTCTAAAGAAGTGAAGCCCATTTCCACCAATGCCATTGCTAAATCTTCTTCAATATCGAGACGTGATACAAACATATCAAGATATTGCTGAGCTTCATTTTGCTGACGAGCACGATACTCTTCTTCAAGCATCATGTCGAGTTTGTAGCCAGTTAAATCAGAAGCTAAACGAACGTTTTGACCTTGAGAGCCAATCGCACGAGCTAATTGATCGCTGGTTGCAAAAATAATGTCGGCACTTCTTGCATCTTCATCAAGCACGATGCCTGAAACATCAGCTGGTTCTAATGCACTAGCAATGTATTGAGCCGGATCATCAGACCAGACCACTACATCAATACGTTCACCATTTAACTCTTGCTGTACAGCTTGAATACGCGTACCACGCATACCAATACATGCACCTACAGGGTCAATACGGTGATCATTTGTTTTCACTGCAATTTTAGCACGAACGCCCGGTTGACGTGCCGCTGCTTTAATTTCAATAATTTCTTCAGAAATTTCAGGAATTTCTTTTTTCATTAAAGCAATTAACATTTCAGGCTTAGCGCGTGATAACAACAACTGAGCGCCACGACCTTCACGGTTAACATTATATAAAATAGCGTTTACACGTTGTTTTGGACGAAGAATTTCTTTTGGAATCATCTCTTCGCGTGCAAGATAAGCTTCTGCATTGTCGCCTAAGTCGATAATGAAGCCATCTTTGGTTTGTTTTTTCACTTCACCGTAAATTAACTCACCAACTTTAGACTCGTATGCATCAGCAACTAAAGCACGCTCAGCTTCACGAATTTTTTGTACAATAACTTGTTTTGCAATTTGTGCAGCAATACGACCAAACTCAATAGACTCTACTTCGAGTTCACGCACGTCACCAATTGACCATTTAGCTGGATCAACGTCAGAAATTGCATCTTGGCAAGCTGGCATTTCATGATCTTCATCTGCCACAACAGTCCATTGACGGAACGTACGGTAATCACCAGTTTTACGATCAATTTCTACACGAAGCTGAGCTTCTTCAGCATGCGTACCTTCGTAAAATCTTTTCTTCGTTGCAGCAACTAGAGCTTGTTCTAAAGCTTCGAAGATCGCTTCACGACTAACACCTTTTTCATTACTAACCGTTTCAACAACGGTAAGAATTTCGCGGCCCATAAGTCACCTACCGATTTCTTATAAAATTTAAATAAATTTAATCTTGATAGATCAAGTTTGCTTTATCGATATTGTTGCTGTCGATCACAAGCACATGCTTCCCATCAACTTCAACCTGAATTTCTTCATTTTCAAGGTCTACTGCGATAAGTTTTGCTTGAAATTTACGACGGTTTTCTACTGCTGCAATTAAACGCAAAGCAATTTGTTGTCCGATGTAGCCTTGTAACTGTTCTAGTTGAAAAAATGGACGATCCCAACCCGGTGAAGAAACTTCTAATGAATACTCACCTGAAATTGGATCATGAACATCCAACATTGCGCCAACTTGTTGTGTTACACGCACACAATCTTGTACACCAATACCACGGCCTAGTTCTACTTCGCCATCTTCATTAATTACAGGCTCAGCATCTTCACTTACCGCTTTATCGATATAAATACGCAATAATGAACGTTTACCTTGTGGGAGAAACTCGATTCCCCAAAGGTCGACACCACATGCTTCCACTGCAGGAACAATTAAGTCATGCAATGCTTGGGATTTATTTGATAATTTCATTTACTCTCGTCATTCTCGTGCGATTCAATCGGTTGTTTTAACCGACACAGACCTACTATAGTGAAGCATGACTATTTGACCAATTGATGTCGACACTACACGATAGCGATACGATAACCAATAAAAAAGGGCGTTAATCGCCCCTATTTAGCACAGAAAACAATAGTCCACTGTGCAAAAAGGCCCACCTGTCTGTGAGCCTCTTTTAAGAAACTTGGTAGCGGGAGCTGGATTTGAACCAACGACCTTCGGGTTATGAGCCCGACGAG